>JBGGMQ010000689.1:0-2545 GCA_041287975.1 Verrucomicrobium sp.
GACTTCGCCTGCACCTCAGTGGTGGTGTAGAGATAGCCCGCACTCAGGCTTATCCACTCCGCTGGTTCCCAGCGGCTCGTGATCTCCACTCCCGTAGTTGTCACGGCATCCACATTCTGTCGTTGCCGGTAGACACCGTCCTCGGGCACAACCGTGCCGTCCGGTGCCATGTCTGGCCCATTCAGCACCGTCACGTTCGCCACAGCATCCCGCAGCTCATTCCAGAAGACAGTGGCCCCCAATTTCCAGGACTTCACAGGCTCCCATTGGAATCCGGCCTCCACGCCCGTCAACCGCTCCGGCTCCAGCGCGTCGTTCGCCCCGGTGATGTCGTTACGCACGCGAAAGGGGCGGTACAGTTCGTTCAACGTCGGCACCCGGTAGCCCGTGTAGGCCGCGCTCCGCAGTTGTAGCTTCTCATTCACCTTGTACACCGTGCCCAGCCGCACATTGGCGACGACCCCATCACGATCAGGGTAGTCGACGTCCAGCAGTGACGCACCACTGGCAATGGATCGTTCCTCGCGTTTCCCGTCAGACACCTGCCAGTAGTCTGCCCGGCTTCCCAGGGTCACTGCCCAGTCAGGGTTGACCTGCCACGTCTGCTCAGCGAAGGCCCCTGTCAGCCACTGCGTCCCCCCAGCCTCACGTTGGTTCAGGAAATTTCCGTTCTCAAAACGGAACTTCTCCCGTGTCTCTCCCTCGATCCACCGGCCATCCACTCCCACGATCAGTGTGGAGCCTTCCTTTTCCGCCGCAGGAAAGGGGAGTCCTCCTGCAAAAGTCATCGTGAGGCTGAATCCCACCGAATCAGCTGGCACTTCATACTGGTCCAGGGCGGGCGTCTCCGCAGTGCGCTCTGCATTTACAGAGCTGAATGTGCTTTCAAACTTCCTCTGCTGATAGTACACCAGACCCTCCCATTGCACGTCTCCGGCAGGCCCCTTCACTCCCAGGCTCAGATCCAGGGCTTCCGTATGATTCCCCGTGTAGGGGGTGCCGTTGCCTCGGGTTTCCTCAAACCAGGAGCCCCGTAGAGTGATCTCAGTACCGGACTCCAGCGTGGTGGAGATGGCCGTTTCGGCAAACCAGGAGCGCGAATCCGCCTGGATGTCCACCGGCCCGCGTTGGTCCTCCCGCACCACCGGATATCCGTCCGTGCTTTGACCATGCAGCGTGCTGGAGATCCGGAATGGCCCTGCTGCCAGGCTCGACATCACAGTGCCATCATAGGTGTCCCGGTCCCCCGCAGTCACCTCCCCTGCCAGCGTCTGAGGCTGGTGCCGGGTCAGGTAGATGGTCCCGCCCAGGGCGTTGTTTCCAAATAACCCTGCGCCACCACCTTGCATTACCTGCACATTGCCCAGCAGGGCAGGGGGCAGCCGGCTCCAGTACACCCACCCGCCAAAGGGGTCATTCTGCGGCACGCCGTCCAGCAGCACCAGCGACCGTCCGGCACCATTGGGGCCGATGTTCCGCAGGCTCGGGCCCTGTGTCGTGGGGTTTGCGACCTCGCTGCCAGTCCGGCGAAAGAGGCTGAACCCCGGCACCTCCGACTTCAGTACTTCATCGAGACTGCTCTGGGGTGAGCGCGCCATCTCCTCCCGCGTTACCGACGTCATCCCAAAGGCGCTCTGCTGCACGCCTTGTTCCGGATACCTGGCGGACACCACCTCCACCGTGGCCATCTCCTCTGTCGTAGTGGGAGCGCCTTCCTGGGCCTGCAACACCCCGCCACCGGACAGCCCGGCAATAGCCGTCAACCAGACAGGAAGGCGGTTCCGTCCGGTGCAACGACGACGATGGATGCTGGAGGGCAGGGGAGGCGAATTAGCCATAATGGGAAGATCAGTGCTATCGCCTCTAAAACGACCTTGGCATGGAAAATGTGCCTTTAGCCTCCTAGCAGTGTTCGGTGCAAGGCCGGCTCACCGCCAGTGGCGCCTTGGTCGCCACGTGTTCCTGCGGGGTGTGCTGGTGCCAGCAGTGCCACTGGTTGATCATTTCACGCGACCTGTAGGCCTGCTTGGCCTGGTCGTGATCATCCAGGTGCCATGGCAGGTTTCGAACACTGAAATTGAGGGTCGCAAGGAGAGTTACGAGCAGGGCGGCTAGCCGGGAGGTCATGGTTGGTGCGTAGTCTTGAGCACGCGGCACTAAGTCGCGGGGGGGGTGCTCGATCAATCGCCTGCCATGCCCAGGTAGGCTGGGTGATGGTGGCAAATATTTTGGTTGGGTCTCAGTCCCATTTCCAGAGCCGCTCTTAGGCTCAGCCTTCCCTGACCACTTGTTCAGGGAAACAGCATTGTAGCAAATCTATCTATCTGCGCCCGGCTTTGCCTCCGCTCGCGATGCGCTTGTACTGGGATTTTACCATCCTGAAACAAAACAAGCTCATCTCTATGAAACCTGAAGAACGCCGCGCCAATCTCCGCACCTACGTGAATGACATGATCGCCGTCGAACGCGACGTTAACAACGCCATCTCCGGCCAGACCAAGGACTCCCGCGTGGAGGAGAATCCTGAAGTCCACCGCCTTCTTCA
>JBGGMQ010000690.1:0-4878 GCA_041287975.1 Verrucomicrobium sp.
CAAAGGGCGCCGAGCGTGTTCAACTGGTTCCTGCCGGACTATGTGATGCCAGGGCCGCTGGCCGCCGCAGGTCTCTTCGCCCCCGAGCTTCAGGTGGCAACGGAGTCCAACGTGGTCAACGTTATCAACAGCCACTACAACGTCGTCTTCACTTCGGTGCCACCGACCGTGAAGGCCGGACGTGGTTTGGATGATTTCCTGAACCTGGCCAGCTACCGGAGTGCGGCAGGCGTGCAACTGGCCGTGCCCTCCTATGCGGTGAGCAAGGGCTACTTCAGCGCGACCACCTTTGATCCCACCGGAGCCGCGACCCAGCCTGGAGACATCAACAACCAGCTCGACAACTTGATCCCCAAGTTTGACGACCTGATCACGCTGTACACGAACACCTACACCACCACGCTGACGGCCCAGTATGCGCCTGTCGCGGTGCCCGCAGTCCCAGGCACTACGCAGAAGCAAGCTGCCCATGCGGATGCGGTAAAGGCGGTCCTCGACCAGTGCGATCTCCTGCTCTCCTCCGGATACCTGAAGGCCAAGTTTGGCAGTGCGGCAGCCCCGAATCCTCGTCAGGCCATCATCGATGGCGTGAACTTGATCGCGGTCAACAACCGCCACACCACCGACCCGACGAACTTCACAAACGACGCCCGGACCCGGGTGCGAAACCTCCTCTACCTCGTGGTGAGCACCCCGCAGGCCCTTGTTCTCAAGTGACCCTTCATTCCTGGAACCGCGTTATCCAACTCTTCATTTATTTCCCGTTATGAATCTCATGTTTCGTCGCAAGAATGAACCCAGCCGCCGGCAGTTCCTCGTCCAGACAGGATGCTCTGCCATGGGCATCACCAGCCTAGTCAACACGCTGGCCCACCTGAAGCTCATGCAGGGCGCGCTGAACGCCCAGTCGGGCGGCAGCGGGTACAAGGCTCTCGTGTGTGTGTTCCTCAACGGGGGCAACGACTCGAACAACATGCTGCTGCCCTTCTCCGGCACTGCACGTACCGACTATGAAACTGGTCGCGGAGTGCTGGCACTCCCGACAGCCAATGCCAACGCCACGCTCAATGCCCTGCAGGTGAACGCCACCAATGTGGCCAACTGCGATCCCTTGGGCGGCTATCTCGGCACGTTCGGGGTTCACCCGAAGTTCAACCATATCAAAACCATGTTTGACTCAGGTGAGGTCGCCTTCGTGTCAAACGTGGGCACGCTCACTCAGCCGGGTGTGACACGGGCGAACTATGCGACGGCCTCCAAGCCGCCGCAGTTGTTCTCCCACTCTGACCAGCAAGTGCAGTGGCAGAGCTCCATACCTGACCGGCCTTTCACCAGCGGCTGGGGCGGACGTATTGCGGATCTTCTGGATCCGGCACACAACCCCTCCACCGGCAATGCCTCCATGTCCATCTCCATCTCAGGAGTGAACAGCTTCCAGGTCAGCCCGACGGGTGTGGTAGCGCCCTACGTGATGACCAGCGGTGGCGTGGTGAGCTTGGGTGGGTACGGGACCAACTACACCAGTGCGGTGACCAACCCCAGCCTGCTCTTCCAGTCCGCCAACTACAAGACGGGTGAACAGGGACGGCGGCTGCAATCCTTTGAAAACATCCTGCAGATGACGCATGCGAGCCTCATGGAAAACGCCTACAATGGCGTGGTCATGAATGCCCGTGTCACTGAGGGCATGGTGGGGACAGCGCTCCAGACCACGGCCGGGGCCACGGCGGGCACCAGCACTCTCGACACGACATTCAATGACGCCTTCGTGGGTTCAGGGTTCAACGCCAACAACGACTTCACGAACCAGATGAAACTGGTGGCCCGCCTCATCGCGGGACGCAGCTCCCTGGCCAATGAACGGCAGATCTTCTTCGTGCAGCAGGGCGGGTTCGATACGCATACGACGCAGATCCCTACGGGCAGCGCCACGGGGGGCCACACCGGCCTAATGAACAACCTGAACTGCACGCTGAACGGATTCCGCGATGCGCTCACTTCGATGGGAGTCTTCGACAATGTGGTGACCTTCACCGCGTCCGACTTCACCCGTACATTCACGGCGAACAAGACGGATGCCAGTGCGGGCAGTGACCACGCCTGGGGCGGCCACGCCCTGGTCATGGGCGGGCCGGTCAAGGGCCAGCGAGTTTACGGCAAGTTCCCTGTGTTGAAACTGGGGGCAGCCACCAACAGCATCGACTCCACGGGAAGCAGCGGCCGCTGGATCCCCAGCTCCAGTGTTGACCAGTACGCTTCCGTGCTCGCCAAATGGCTGGGCGTGGGTGATCCCCAGCTGGCCAACATCTTCCCGAACCTGAGCCGGTTTGACAGCCCGTACAGCACGGCGGCCAATCTCGACTTCCTGGACTTCACCGTTTAAAGAAAAGTACTGCAAATTCATGGGATGATGGTGGGCTCCGGCGAGCGAAAGATTGCCGGAGCCCATTGTTTTTTGCTATTTCTCAGACATGTCGCTTCCTCAAAAAAATCTTCCTTGGGCCATCGGGGGCCTTATTGTCCTCGTGGTGGCGCTGACGCTCTGGACGATGCATCCCGGCAGCACGCCCTCCCCTGCCCCCACGGATGGGAATGCCCAGTCCACCAAGCCTCCAGTCCAGAGCGTGGCCCAACCGGATGTGCCCCAGGCCCCCATTACCGTTCATCAGTCCGCAGGTGAGCTTGGTGAGCAGGTGCTCCGTGCGGGGCAGTCCACCGAGGACCGGCTGCAAGCCGTGGGCCAAGTGCTCTATGTTTATCGCCAGGGTTTTGGTGGCAACCCCACGGGCCAGAATGAAGACGTGGTGGCCGCGCTCACTGGCGAGAACGCCAAACGCACTGCGCTACTGCCCAAGGATTTCCCCGCCATCAAGGAAGGCAAGCTCGTGGACGAATGGGGCACTCCGTACTGGTTCCACTCGGTTTCCAACAACCAGACGGAGATCCGCTCGGCAGGCCCTGACAAAGAACTCTTCACCAACGATGACGTCTTCATCCAATAGCCGCCGCCTGGCAGGGTGGCTCCGGAGAGCCGGCTTTCTTGGTGCCATGGTGGCGTCCACGGCGCTCTGGGGAGGTGAGCCGCCCCCGGCATGGCGCTGCCTCTCCGCAGTGGCGTGGCAGCAGGAGCAGGAGTTTCAAAAACCCGCCAATGACGAGCAGGCCTTTCGACGGGGCCCCTTCGACCTGCCCCTTTCGGACGCGAAGATCGATGCCGGCAAGTTCATGCCCTGGCCAGCCGCTGGTGCACGCCCGGAGGTGCGTGCCATGCTGGCAGAGGGGCTGAAACATCTGCACGCCCTCGATGACGAGTCCGCCGAGCGTTGTTTCCGCGATGCGGCACGCCAGGACCCGAACTGTGCCGCCACGTGGCTGGGGCTCACGATCGCCAATGAAAAGCTCCCCTCCCGTGCGGTCTATTTCCTGGACAAGGCGGCAGCAGCAGCTGTACGTGCCACCCCAGAGGCTGCCTGGGTGGAGAGTTACAAGGAATTCTTCCAGAGCACCGGTTCACGAGATCTGACGGACCGCCTCACCACTCTTGCGGCCCGACTGGAGGGCTTGAGCAAGGGTTCAGAGTCTCAACCCGGAGCGGCAGCGATGGCGCTTCGCTACCGTATTCTGGCCTCCCACATCTCCGGCCTGCCTGTGCCTGATGCAGAGGGACGTGATGCGCAGTTGCAGAAGTGGACTTCCCAAGCCGGTGGAGATCTGCTTTTGCCGTACACCTTGCTGCTATGGACGAAGTCGGACCCGGCCAAGGCCGCAAGCCGCAGTGCTGCGCTGGTGAAACGCTGGCCGCAGCCTGCCATGCAGCGACTGGCGGCCGAGCCTCTCCTCGCCCAAGGCAGGCTCAAAGAAGCGCTCCCCTACCTGGAGGCTGCGGTGGACCAGGGTCGGGGCGACTTCAGATCTGCGGCGTTATCTTCCTCGAACCAAGCGCAGCAGAGATTCGACCATGCTGCGACTCTGGTCTGGAGCCTCTACCATGCCGGTGAGACTGTACGAGCTTTGCAAGTCTCCGCACAATTGCTGGAACTGCCCCGGAAGCCGGGATTTACCGGACTGGAAGCGGTGGACGATGATCCTCATGGAGTGTTCGTGGAGGCCCTCCGTCTGCGGGCCCAACTGCTGATGGCCACAGGTGGCTGGCAGGAATTGGGCACCTGGATGGCGGAGACAACGCCTGGTGCCGACAGCCTGATGCTCAAGCTGCAAACCCAGTACCACGCCATGCTGGCGGCATCTGCCCTGGGGCAAAAGGAACAGGTCGGCAAGCTGCGGCTGCCATTGCGGCAGACAGCGGATCTCATCCAGGCGACGCCCTACCTGAACCGGCACGGCCCGGTGGCCATGCGCATGGTTCGGGGTGCTGACGCCTTTGACGGCCTGTGCCAGGGCAGGGTCTCCCCTTTTCTCAAGGATGCCACCGAAGTGCCTGCGACGGTGCTGGCACCAAAGCTGGCCAGTGCAGGTGCGAAGGATGGAGCCCTGGCGATGGTGGAAGATTCCCTTAAGGCCCAGCCGGGATCGCTGCCGTTGAAAAAGGTCGCGGACAGCATCCGGTCTGGGGCCGCGCCTGAGTCCCAAGTCAAAAATGCAGAGGGGGTCAGCGGAGCATCATCGGGTGCGCATCCCACACCGCAACCTCCGCTGCTGGCCCTGCCGGACAAGCTCGGCCAAGTGCATGACCTCGCGGCCCTGCGGGGTCGCCCTGTGCTGGTGATCTTTTTCCTGGGCGGCGGCTGCCCCCACTGTGTGGAGCAGTTGCAGAAATTCCGCCCCCAAGTCCCAGCGTTCAACCAGGCGGGCATTGAAGTCATCACCGTGAGCACCGACAAGGTGGAAGAGCTGGAGCAGACTCTGGGGAAAGATCCC
>JBGGMQ010000691.1:0-3453 GCA_041287975.1 Verrucomicrobium sp.
TCCTCACGTCGGCTGCTACAGAGGCCGCAGGCCCCGCTCTGGCAGGGGAGCGTCGCTTAGTCTGTTGTTTCCTAAATCACCCTGAAGGCTCCGCCCGCTGCGCCAGCCATCAGGCCATCTCCGCATCTCAAGGCCTACCGCCGCCCCTCTGCCAAATCGTCCCCGCTTCCGACCGTAGCAGCCGACGTGAGGAGGCTCTAGCTGTGCTTCTACCGCGCAGCCACACTCAAGACGTTGTAGTCTCCTGAACCCCTGGTCGTCGCGCCTGATGCGTCACCACAGACCTTCAGCTAGAGCCTCCTCACGTCGGCTGCTACAAAGGCCTTTGAGCGCTCATGAGACGGAGGGTGCTGCCGACGGTGTTGCTTCTGCAATCACCCTGAAGGCTTTGCCCGTAACCATATCCCTGGAATCACCTCGCAACCTCTATATATCCCCAAAGATAAAACACCCTCCCCAAATATAAACTACACCCAACACCCCTCTCGCCTCCGCCCCTCTGCCACTCACGCCTAAAAATAAATCTCCTCTCATCTCTCCCCACTCCCACAAGGCTTCCAGCTCCATCCCCACCACTCACTGATCCCCGGCGCCCTCATCTTGGCACGCTCCTGGCAATAGCATCTCCCGTCCACCATTCCTCACGCAGACTCTGCGACAATCGCCAACGAAGACGCTCATCGGGAAACACGGACATCAACTGCAAATTGAAGAAATGGGGGAGCGATCCCCCGCCTGCCTCATCCGCAGGCCCTGCTGAAACTCCTTCGGGAAGGGAAGCAGCGGTCCGGTGCCTTGCAGGACGGTTCACGCGCCTTCGGAAGTCCCGGAGGGTCCGCCAGACCGCCCTCCGCATCCGGATCGTGGGATCTGCGGGTGAGGCACTTCTTCCAAAAAAATACTTTCCTAAAACCACCACCAGCACACTCCCGCCATGAATCTGAACCTCAACCTCATTCAAGCCTTCACTCCCACGACCGGCTTCGCCTTCGCGGTCCCTGATTCCTCTGCGGCGCTGCTCTTTCAACACGGGAAGTTCGTGCAGCAACTCGCCCCGGGGCGCTACCGGCTGTGGAAGGGCGGTCATCAGGTCGTGCAATACGATCTCCGCCTCCAGCAAGCCATCATCCAGGGGCAGGACCTTCTCACTTCCGATCAGGTCTCACTCAAAATCAGCACCGCACTCATGTTCCGCGTTGCTGACCCGTTGGTAAGCTATCGCGCCGTCGCAGATCCCACCGCGGTGGTCTACCTCGAAGTGCAACTGGCGCTGCGGCAGCTCGTCGCCTCCATGACGTCGGAGGAATTTCTCAAGTCCAAAGCCTCCCACGGCACGGCTCTGCAGGAAACTCTCCGCCCTCGGGCTGAGGCACTGGGGCTTGTCATCGACCGCATTGAGGTGCGGGACGTGATGCTGCCTGCCGAGCTGAAGAAGGCTTTCATGGCCGCTTTGCAGCAACGCCAGGAGGCGAATGCTTCCCTCGAAAAGGCCCGTGCTGAAACGGCCGCCATCCGCACCCTCGCCAACGCTGCCAAACTCATGCGTGAAAACCCGGAACTGCTCCAACTCCGCTACCTGCAAACTCTTGGTGACATCGGTGCCGGCAAATGCAGCACCCTCGTCCTCGGACTCACCGACGCTGAAAAACTCATCCACACAAAACTTTAAACTGCGGCCTGTCCGCCCCATCCTCCATGATAACGCTCGATACTCCCACACTTTCCATGACCGAAACTGACGCCCCGAAAACATCTCCTTTCCACGTCACTGGTGAAGCCGAGGCCTTCCTTCCTGCCCGCGACAACAAAGGCAAGCCGATCACCGTGATCGGAACGGAAGCCATTCGGTCCTCCTTCGATGCCACCTGCCTGGCCCAGGCGCTCAACTCCCGCTCCGCTCCGGGGGTGACGGATCTGGTGCTCAACCCTGATGCCCACGCAGGCTACGGAGCCCCCGTCGGGTGCGTCATGGTTTCACCGACCCACATCTATCCCGGACCCGTGGGCGTGGATATCAAGTGCTCGATGAGCTTGCTCCAGATGAACATCCCGGACGACGTCATTGCCGACAAGGCGGTCCGTCGTGCCCTGATCAACGCTATTGTGGAACGTACGCCTACGGGTGCGGGCCGCGGACAGCGCACCGCCAAGAAGTCCCGGCACGTCACGGTCGCCGTGGGGGAGAAGGTCGTCACTCAAGGGGCCTCCCGCGAGGTCTGTGAAGCTCTCGGCATCCCGCCTGAGTGGGCGTCGCGTTGTGAAGACAGTGCTCACTACGGACATGACGGCAATGTCTCCACGCTGATGGAGCGCCTTGAGAAGATGCGTGCCTTCAACGGCTACCCTGCCTTCCAGAAGAAGGTGGAGCAGCTCGGATCCTACGGTGGAGGAAATCACTTCGGTGAGTGCGAACGCGTCGAGCTGACGGGTGCCTCCGACACGTCCCGTCGTGCGGCCGAGGCCTTCGGTCTCAAGGACGGTCATGTCGCCTTTCTGTCGCACTGCGGGTCCCGTGGGTTCGGTCATGATCTGGCCAGCGGTCAGTTCAAGGCGCTGGAGAAGTTCTTCCGTGCCTGGTCCCTGCCGTTCCCGGCGGATGACCGTCAGCTCGTGTATGCTCCACTGGGTTCCGCGGAAGCGGATGCTTATCTGGACGACATGGCACTGGGTTCAAACTTCGCCACGGTGAACCACATGCTCATCAACGCCCTCGTGCTGGAGGCCTTCCAGGAAGTGCTTCCTGGAACCCAGGGGGAGCTTGTGTACTTCATCAGTCACAACATTGCCCGTGAAGAACTCGTCAATGGTGGCAAGTCGTGGGTGCATCGCAAAGGGGCCACCCGTGCCTTTCCAGCCCAGCACCCCGGACTGCGGGATACGCCATTCTATGACACCGGTCACCCCATCCTCCTGCCTGGCAACCCGCGTGACGGCTCCGTCGTCATGGTCGCCAAGCCGGATGCGGTGAAGTCCTGCTACAGTGTGAACCATGGTGCCGGACGCTGCATGGGTCGCAAGCAAGCCGGTCGTGTCCTGAACCAGCAGGACGTGGACGCCGACTTCGTGACTCACGACATCCTCACCAACTGCCGCACCTATCCTATCGACGAAGCCCCCAACGCTTACAAAGACTTCAGTGAAGTCCTGCGTTCCGTCGAGGCCGCTGGTCTCGCCGAAACCGTCTGCAAGCTCAAGGCCCGCTTTGTCATCAAGGACGGCAGCGAGGCGGATGACTAGCGCCTGCGGCGCGGTTAAGGGTTAGATGTTATGAGTTAAGAGGTTCAAGCCCTCCTCGCTCACATCAACTTCCTCCCCCAACACATAACGCATAACTCCTAACTCCTAACGTCTCGATGTTAAACCTCAACGGCACAGAAGGCGGCGGCCAGCTCTTGCGCACCTCCCTTTCGCTCTCCCTCATCACCGGCAAGCCCTTCCTCATGACCCAGATCC
>JBGGMQ010000692.1:0-3883 GCA_041287975.1 Verrucomicrobium sp.
AGCGCTGGCGACGCACATTGGATTGGGGAGCGCGCGCTTCCAGCGTGCTGACTTCTGCATCTTGCGGAAGTCCCGCAGGCCGATCTAACGTGCCAGCATCCCAGCACTCCTCCTGCCCCTAGACGCCCAAGCTTGCAGACCTATTGGGGGAGTGTCGGCGGCCCGCCTGTAGCTTACTCGAGCGCGCCTTGCTCCATCACTTTCCCTTGCGATCCTGATGTTCACGGCAATATGCAGTGAACGGCACGCAGGATGCGTGCGCTCCCCGTTTCATAGCTCCGGCGTAGCTCGAATAGTAGCTCGGTCGTCCCAACCGTTCAGTTTGCGCGGCTCCTGAGGTGCTGTGAGGTAACGACGTCTCTCCGTTATCCGGTACGCTTAGTCGCTTCGCTCACAAACCCGGCTGGGGACAGCCGGACTACTGCCTGCCCCTTCACGCAAAGAAAAGTCGGCATACCCTTGAAGGCTGCCGACTTTCCAAGTCAAAGAATTGCCCGATCCGCGTCTCTACTTGAGGCCTGATTGAGCCGCTACGCGGGGAGTTGCCCCTGCGCCCACTTCTTCAAAAGTCGTGATGGGAAGGACGGCTTCCACGTTGAGCACCTCCGGCGGGACGAGAGTGAGGATCTGCTGATCACCCACGGCAAATTCACCGTAGGCGATGGGCACCACGGTCGCACAAAGACCGTCCGTAGCGTAGTTGCGCTGCACATTGAGGACGCTTCCAAACGTGTTCTTGTTGTCCAAGGCAATGCTGTCGCCTTCGTGGTAAGGAGCAGCTTCACCCGTGGAGCCTGGGAAAATGAGCTCCAGCTCCACGTCTTCCAGCTCGGTGGAGCGGGCGCGGACGATCCAGCCAGCGTCTACGAAATCGCTCTTGGTCAGGGGGCGGCTGCCAATCACGGTGTAAGCACCCTTCACGTAGACGGGGCTCTCCTCATTGTAGTTGAGGATGTAGGAGCGCTTGAGCAGGTCGTTCACCAGCTTCAACTGCTCTGGATTGTAGTCGTAGTACTTCTTCAGCAGATCACGAGGCCCGAGGAAGTTCCCGCGGGGAATCAAAAGCGGATCGAACTTTTTCAGCGGATCCAGCTTCTGCAGCTTGGTGAGCAGCTTGTAGTTGAAAGGTTTTTCCGGGTACTTGAAAACCATGATGCTGAAGAACCAGCAAAAGGTCGCAAGGCCAAGAAGCAGGGTGATCAGAATCGTCCACCAGAACAGGCCACTGTCCTTGCTCTTCTTTGCGTTGTAGTTGCCACCTCCCCCACGGGCACGGTAGTCGGAGCCACTAAGAAACTGAGCGTTCATGAAGGTCTTGAGTAGGGCAAAAATTTATAAAGAACTTCAAACCTTTAGGAAATCCTATCAGATTTATCAGCAATGAGAAATGAAATTTACGGTATCTACAGGTCGCCTTTGACTTCTTAAGCTGATTTAGGTTCGAAAGAAGTCCCACAACCGCAACTTCTGGCTGCGTTGGGATTTTCCACCTTAAAGCCTGCGTCGTTCAAACCCTCGCTGTAGTCGAGCTGGCAGCCGTCCAAATATTCGAAACTCTTGGGATCTACAATGACGGAAACCCCTCCTGATCCAAACACTTGATCAGTGGCTTCTGGAGCATCCAGTTTCATGGCGTACTCCAAACCTGCGCACCCACCCTTCTGGACCAGCAGACGCAATCCCACACCCACTGCGGAGTTCTGGCTTACCAAAAGCTCACGCAGATGTTTGACGGCGTTATCAGTGACGGCAATCATGACCAAGGGCAGGCATCCGCGCGCCAAGAAACAGACTCATCATGAGTGTAGGTGGCTTTTGCCACTCTGAACGATGAGCGCGGCGGACGCTGATAGGGTTTAGGTAGCAGGCTTTTCATATCTGGCAAGATTCCAATGAGCAAAATTCGCATCCTTTCTGACGCACTGGCAAGCCAGGTCGCAGCCGGTGAGGTCGTAGAGCGGCCGGCCGCTGTAGTACGTGAACTTGTAGAGAACAGTCTTGATGCTGGAGCCACCCATGTGGAGGTGCATGTACAGCGTGGCGGCACGGCTTTGATTCGAGTCACAGATAATGGGCACGGCATGGATCGTGAAGACGCACTGCTGTGTCTGGAACGCCATGCTACAAGTAAGATACGCACCAAGGAAGACCTTGGTTCCATACGGACTTTAGGCTTCCGCGGTGAGGCCATGCCGAGCATCGCCAGTGTGTCCCGGTTCCGCCTGGCAAGCCGCGAGCCGAGCGCTTTGTCCGGTACGGAGGTGGAGGTGCAGGGCGGCAAAATGGTGCATGTGCGCGACTACGGCGGCGCCCCTGGCACCATGGTGGAAGCACGATCTTTGTTCTATAACATTCCCGCCCGTCGTAAGTTCCTCCGTTCCGAGCAAACAGAGTACTCACATGTGGAGCAGCAGTTTCGTCTCCACGCCATTGCCAACCCACAAGTCGCGTTCAGCCTCGTCAGAGATGGCGAAGTTTTGTTTCATCTTCCCGCGACCAAAGATCTGCTGGAACGCATCGAAGGATTGAGCGGGCGTGAGGCTGCGAGACGCCTTCTTGAAGTGAAGCGATTCACCCTTCATGGAGTGACGGTGAGCGGCTTCATCAGTGGCCCGGGAGTCAGCCGGCCCAACCGCCAGATGCAGCTGACTTTTCTCAATGGTCGGCCCGTCGACAGCGCCACCGTGAACTTCGGCATGCGCGAAGGCTACCACACCAGTCTGATGAAGGGGCAGCACCCCATCACTTTCTTGTTTCTCGAGATGGAGCCAGACACGTTTGACATCAACGTGCACCCGGCCAAGAAAGAGGTCCGCTTTCATGATGGTCACGGCATGCGGGAGGCGGTCGTTCAGGCAGTGAGCCGTACTCTGGCAGACACTCAGGGTATCTCCACCGGGCACCTTCCCATGTCGGCCCAGAGGGCTGCGATGCCCTCCCGGCAGGAGATTCTGGAGCAGATGCCGCCTCTCATTCCTGAGAGTGAACAGCGGGCGCTGCGCAATGACTGGGCGAGTTTCCCCGCCTGGACGTCCCGTGCGGAGTCTACCCTGGCGGCTCCTCCTGCGGTCACGCCACACGCTCCAGGCGTCGAGGCAAACTCCCCCGCCCAAAGTCCGGATACAACCTTTCCTGATGCGGCCCCGCCACCCAATCAGGCCGCTCCGCCTTACGACGGAGCTGCTGATCTCGCCCCTCCGCCGTCCCCCACCCCCCCTGCGACGGTTGAGCCACCTCCGAAGGTCTCGCCCGATTCCTTCCGCATCATGGGCGTGCTGCACAAGCTCTACGTCCTGATGGAGAGCAGCGAAGGTCTGGTGCTCATGGACCAGCATGCGGCCCATGAACGCGTGCTTTTCGAGCAGATGCGACGCTCGATGGAGCACGAGGGCGTCCCGAGTCAGCGTCTCCTCCTCCCCCTGACGATGGAAGTCTCGCCACGGGATTTCGACGTCCTGAGCCGCAGCCTGCCCACGCTTCAGAAGCTCGGGATCGAGGCTGAGCCTTTCGGTGCCAACTCTTTCAAGGTGGATGCCATGCCAGCCTTCATCCGCACGGACGACCCGCTCGCCTTGCTAAGAGACGTCATGGATGAGTTGGCCAGCGCCAGCAGCCGTACCTCCAGCCTGCGCCTGGGTGAGGACATGATCGCCACCACGGTGTGCCGCCATGCGGTGAAGGCCAACGATGATCTCCGCCAACCTGAACTCAAGAAGCTGCTGGAAGATTTGCTCGCGTGTGAAATGCCCTACTGCTGCCCGCATGGACGCCCCACCCTGATCCAGATCTCCTTTGCCGAGCTGGAGCGGAAGTTTGGCAGAAGGGCGCCGTGATTTTGGTAAGTGGTAAAAGGTCAGCGGTGTCCTGATTCTGAGTGGAGACC
>JBGGMQ010000693.1:0-11873 GCA_041287975.1 Verrucomicrobium sp.
TCGTCCATCGTCCTCCCGAAAGCGGCGATTCTCGCACGCACTCCAAAGCGACTTCGTCGCCAGGTGTTGGGAGCTGGGGGGAGTTGGGGTGTTTTTGCCGGCTTGCGGCGTTGGGGTGCCGGGTGTTTGATTGTTGACTCCGTTAACCCTGTGGCAGACCTTCAGCTGAGCCTGCAAGGAACCTAGAGGCTCGCAGGGGCAGACCGCAAAAACTCCTTCGGAGTAGGGTGCGTCTATGCGTACCCAAGGTAGACTCGCTGGAAGCTCGTCCAACCTTGGGCTTGTCGCAGGATCCCCTTCGGGGAAGAGCTTCGGCGTGATGGAGAGTGGTTCCCTGTCTGCCACCCCAGCGCGAAGTCGTTGGTTTGTTCTCCTCCCGTTGGCTGGTACGGTTGGGAATGGTGTGGATTGACCTGGAGCCGTTGAGATTGCCCTGCTCAAGATATTCATGTCGAGAGGGCGGCGGAGTAGTGGTGAGGTTGCCAGTACCGCCCTCGGTCATCGATGGCAGATTTGACAGGCTGTCCGGGGTGGGGTAGTTTTGCTGCTCTTGGAGTAAGTTCAAGGAAGCACTCTTTCTGGTCATGACACGTTTCATCATCATTTCCTGCGGTTGCCAGCAGGCATTGCCCTGATTTAGCCAAGCACGCGATTGGGGCACCTTTGGGTGCCTTTTCGGAGCCTCTCGCTGAGCGAGGCCGGCTTCGACGCTGCCTGCTTTTCGTTTGAGTTCGGCGCGGGTATTCCGTGCCCTCATTTGTCGGTGCCAGCCTGTGCTCTGTGCCCACTTTTCACTTACTACTTTTCACTTTCCTTGCCCATGCCCCTGACTTTATCGCACCTTTGCTGGTCGCTGCCTGATGGGCGGCCGCTATTTAACGATTTGAACCTCCGGTTTGATGCCGAACGGGTTGGCCTCGTGGGACGTAATGGCGTGGGCAAGACCACGCTGCTGAAACTGCTCACAGGCGAACTGCGTCCGCAGTCGGGAAATATTTCCGCGAACTGGCGGCTGGGGCTTTTGCGGCAGACCCTTCAGGTGGGACCGGAAGAGACGGTTGCAGGACTCTTTGGAGTGACGGAGGGGCTGGCGCGGTTGGATCGTATTGAAAAAGGTGATTCCATTCCGGAGGATCTGGACTTGGCAGACTGGACGCTGGAGGCGCGTATGGCGTCGGCGTTGAGTCATGTGGGGCTGGCAGCGGAGCCAGGGACACTTCTGGTTCGTCTATCGGGAGGTCAACGGACCCGCGCAGCATTGGCGGCGCTGCTCTTTGAGAATCCGGATTTCCTCCTTTTAGACGAACCGACGAACCATCTGGATCGTGAGGGGAGGGATGCAGTGATTCAGCTTCTCGCTCGATGGCGGGCGGGGAGCATCGTGGTCAGTCATGACCGGGAACTGCTGGATACCATGGACGCGATCGTCGAGCTGACAACGCTGGGGGCCACCCGCTATGGAGGCAACTGGACGCTGTATCGGGAGCGCAAGGCGCAGGAACTCGCGGCTGCCCAGCATGAGCTGGCAGACGCTGAGAATCATGTGACCGAGATCGCCCGGAATGCCCAGATCGTCGCTGAGCGCAAGGCTCGCAAAGACGGGGCGGGTCAGCGCAAGGCGGCCAAAGGTGGCATGCCACCCATTCTGCTGGGTCGGCGCAAAGAGCGGGCGGAAAACACCAGTGGCGACCATGCCAGGCTGTTCGAGCGGCGTCGAGCCGAGGCCCTGGAGGCGGCTGCGACAGCCCGACAGCGGGTGGAAGTTTTGCAGCCGTTTTCAGTAGAGCTGCCGCCTACCCGCTTGCCTGCGGGGAAAACGGTGCTGACCATGGAGTGCGTGACGGCGGGGTATGAGGCGCTTCAGCCGGTGTTGCAGGATTTCAGTTTCAGCATCACCGGGCCGGAGCGGGTGGCGGTGACGGGGCCCAACGGTTCAGGAAAGTCGACGCTGCTTGCACTGCTGACCGGCGAGTTGTTACCTTGGACCGGTCATGTGCGGGTGAATGTGCCGTATGCGCTGCTGGATCAGCGGGTGAGCCTGCTGGATAGTTCGGCCTCTATTCGAGACAATTTCCGGCGGCTTAATCCCGGTGCGGATGAGAATGCGTGCCGCGCTGCGCTGGCGAGGTTCATGTTCCGGGCCGATGCGGCACTGCAGGTGGGGGCCACGTTGAGCGGAGGGCAGATGCTGCGCGCGGGACTTGCATGTGTGCTGGGGGGAGCCAGTCCGCCATCGCTGTTGATGCTCGATGAGCCGACGAATCATCTGGATATCGATTCCATCGAAGCGGTGGAGGCAGGGTTGCGGGCGTATGATGGGGCCCTGCTGATTGTGAGTCATGACGAGGCGTTTTTGAAGAATGTCGCGGTGGGGCGGAGGGAGGTGCTCCGCAGGCTTCCGTCGTAGTTCGAGTGTCCCACTCGTTCATTGCGCGCCACCCCTGAGATGGCTTCTTCGTCATGTGGACCTCCTTCGCTCCGCTGTCATCACGTGGTGTCAGTCCATCCATGGTCCTCCCGAAAGCGGCGATTCTCGCACGCACTCCAAAGCGACTTCGTCGCCAGGTGTTGGGAGCTGGGGGGGAGGTAGGGTGTTTTTGCCGGCTTGCGGCACCGGGTCTTTGGGCCGTTGGAAGTTGCTTCCATGAACTCAGCGGCAGACCTTCAGCCAGAACCTGCCAAGGAACCTTGGGTGTCGCAGGGTGGAGACCGCAGCAACTCCTTCGGAGTAGGGTGCAGCTATGCGTACCCAAGGTAGACTCGCTGGAAGCTCGTCCAACCTTGGGCTTGTTGCAGTATCCCCTTCGGGGAAGAGCTTCGGAGTGATGGAGTGATGGAGTGATGGAGTGATGGAGTGATGGAGTGATGGAGTGATGGAGTGATGGAGCTTCGGCGTGATGGAGTGTGGTTCCCCGGCTGCCACCCCAATAGCGCGGCCGTTGGTTGGTTCACCTCACGTCGGCTGCTACAGGCCTATTGAGGGTCAGAAGAGAAATTTGAAGAACGAGAGGTGCTGGTAACGGCGTTTGAGTAGGGCTGCTGTTGTGGCGTGCTTCTACCTTTCCTTCTTTATGATCCGCTCCGCTTTGTTCTTTTCTGTTTTAGTCATTGCGACGTCGCTCCAGGCTGCTCCTCCTCAGTCCCCGGAAGGCTTCCGGACGCTGTTCAACGGGACCGACCTCGCTGGCTGGCACGGAAACAATCCGCACAACCTTGCCAAACTCACAGGTGAGAAGCGGGCCGCGATGGTGAAGCAGATGCGCGATGACTTTCCACAGCACTGGCGGGTGGAGAATGGGGAGCTGGTGAATGCAGGCACAGGGCCGTATGCGACGACGGATGAGGAGTTCGGTGACTTTGAGCTCTTGATTGAATACAAGACGGTGGCGAAGGCCGACAGTGGCATCTATTTGCGCGGGGTGCCTCAGGTGCAGATCTGGGATCCGAATCAAGTCTTTGATCCTGCGAAGCCCGACCGGCGGCCGCACCTGGGTTCGGGTGGGCTTTTCAACAACCTGCCCAAGACGCTGGGTCGCGATCCCATTGAGCTCAAAGACAAGCCGTTTGGCCAGTGGAACACATTTCGCATCAAGCAGATTGGCGCACGCACCCGGGTGACGTTCAACACGCGCCTGGTGGTGGATGGAGCACCGATGGAGAACTTCTGGGACAAGGCCCAGCCCTTCCCGGCGAAGGGGCCGATCATGCTCCAGACTCACGGAGGCGAGATCCGCTGGAAGAACGTCTTCGTTCGTGAGATTTTGCCGGCTGAGGCCACGAAGTTCCTGGCGGAGAATCCTCTGCTGCCGAATCCGACGGAGTATGATGTCGCCTATGGACCGCACCCGAAGCAGGTCATGCACTTTTGGAAGGCGGAGTCCTCGAAACCGACTCCGGTGCTGTTTTTCATCCATGGCGGGGGCTGGTCCGGCGGCGGTCGTCTGAGTGGCGTGACGAAGATGCTTCCAGAGATGCTGAAGGCGGGAATCTCGGTGGTGTCCGTGGAGTATCGTTTTGTAGGAGAGGCGACCAAGGATGGCGTGGTGCCTCCGGTGAAAGGGCCCATGCATGATGCGGCGCGGGCGCTGCAACTGGTGCGGAGCAAGGCGAAGGAGTGGAATCTCGACAAGGAGCGGATCGGGGCCTGCGGCGGATCGGCCGGGGCCTGCACTTCGCTGTGGCTGGCGTTTCACCCTGACCTTGCCGACCCCAAGAGCAGCGATCCTGTTGCCCGGGAATCCACCCGCCTGTGGTGTGCTGCCGTGCTAGGCGCCCAGACCACGCTGGATCCCCAGCAGATGGTGGAGTGGACGCCGAACAGTAACTATGGGGCGCATGCTTTTGGGATCTCGGGAGACGCAGTGAAGAAGACGACGTCGTTTGCGGAGTTCCTGGCGAAGCGGGAAACGATCCTCCCCTGGATCGCAGAGTACTCGCCCTATGCACTGGTGACGGCGGATGATGCCCCCATCTACATGTCCTATTCCGTCGCCCCCGCCCTGGGGCAGAAGCAGACCGACCCTACGCATACCTCGAACTTTGGTGTGAAATTGCAGGAGCATTGTAAGGCGACGGGCGTGCCTTGTGAGCTGGTGTATCCGGGGGCGGCAGATCAGACGACAGCGCAGGAGTATCTCCTGAAGAGGCTGTCTTCGCAGACGAAAGACTAGGAGACCTGAGAACCTGTTTGGATAAAAACATCTGGGTGTGGCAGGACAAATTGAGGAATTAAGATAAGTGAGGCTTCGCTAAGACTGGAATCTGCCCCTCCCGGGTTGCGGTCCTTTTGAGCCTGGACGGCGTTGCTCATCGGTTGTGAATCACGATTCACGCCCTCTTCGCGCCTTGTCCAGACTCAAAATGCCTCGCAACACACCCAGCGCTTTTATCCAAACAGGTTCTGAGTACCAGTGGGGCCAAAACAAATCAAAGGATTGGCAGGCTTCAGCCTGCCTCCCCGCATTGCGATCACCCTCCCCAAGGCAGAACTTGCTTGAACTGTGCATCGCCGCATCCGATAAAAGAGGCATGGGAAGAAACACTGAACACGCAGACATCGACGCAAGCAGCACACCCGGTGAACTGTTCCAGACGCGGGTGGCGGAGAAGGCCGCCAACCCAGAGATGCAGGCACTGGTGAATGCGACCTACCGCTTTGATCTCTCAGGTCCGAATGGCGGCGCGTGGATCGTCGATTTCCGGCCAGAGACGGCTGGGGTGCGTCAGGTGACGGATGAGGAAGGGCAGTGCTCGATCGCGATGAAGGACGAGGATTTTGTGGCCATGCTTGCGGGCAAGTACAATCCCCGCATGGGCTTCATGATGGGCAGTCTGAAAGTCAAAGGTGACATGTCCGTGGCGATGAAGCTGGGACAAGCGCTGGGCGCCTCGTGACGCTGCGCTCAATTAGGAATGCAAAAATCTCAAAATTCAAAAAACAAACTTCAAGGAAGGTTCAAACCACAAATCCCAATTCTGTCTAAAGCTAGGTGTAAGTTCCTAGGACCTGGTGCACGTTTTCAATGGCCATGCTGCCTTCACCTACGGCCGCACCGCAGCGTTTGACGGAGCCGGAGCGGACGTCGCCCGCGGCGAAGACACCGGGGCGGCTGGTCTCAAAGGGATAGGGAGGGCGGCTGGCGTTTTGCCAGGCAGGAGTGTTGGCCACGGCGGCACCGGTTTTGATGAAGTCCTTTTCGTCCTTCAGAATTTCAGGCGGCAGCCAGTTGGTGCAGGGCCGGGCTCCGATCATGGAGAAGACGGCGACGGTGGCCACGGTGCGGCGCTCGCCGGTGCGGGTGTTTTCGATCTCGACGCTTTCGAGCCGGTCCGGGCCTGACATCTTGCGGATCTCTGTGTGGCGCAGGATCTCGATGTTGTCCTTCACCTCGACGCGGGTGGAGAGGTAGCTCGACATGTTTTTAGTCAGGTCATCGCCCCGGATCACTAGGATCACCTTCGCGGCATACTCAGACATGAACATCGCTGCCTGCCCCGCAGAGTTCCCCGCGCCCGCCACGAAGACCACGCCACCTCGGCAGAACTGGGCTTCCATGACGGTGGCAGCGTAGAAGACGCCGAGGCCTTCATAGCGCTCCAAACCTTCTGCACCGATCTTGTTGTACTGGGCACCGCTGGAGATGATCACGCACTTCGCGCGCAGCGTGGTGGAGCAGCCCTCGATCTCGATGGCAGTGCCATGTTCAAGCTCGCCTTCAGGGAAAGTCATGGAGAGCACACGCGAAGGTGTGGTGAACTTTGCCCCGAAGCGGAAAGCCTGAAGCTGCGCACGGTAGGTGAGATCCCCGCCGCTGATGCCCGTGGGGAAGCCGAAGAAGTTCTCGATGAGGGAGGACGAGCCTGCCTGTCCGCCGGGGGCGAAGCTCTCAAGGACGACGGTGCTAAGACCCTCTGAGGCCGCATTGACCGCGGCCGCGAGGCCAGCAGGTCCGGCCCCCACGATGGCGAGGTCGCAGTAGAGTTCCCTGGCTCCATCGGTCGAAAGGGGGCGGAGCAGGCCCGCGATGCGGGCGACGTCGAAAATGGCGGGGTTTCGCGCCACGGACCCATCGCTGCCAATCAGGGCAGGCAGGTCGGCATCGGCGACGCCGAGGCGGTCGCACAGGCCGCGACACTCCGTGGTGGTGGAATCGATGAGCCGGTGCGGGATGTGATTCTTGTCCAGGAAGTCATCGATGCGGCGGGCGCCCTGGCAGCCGGGGTGGGCGAGGATGCGGATGCCGGTGAACTCACGATCTCTGAGCAGGCGCTGGCGGCGCATCATGAAGGCCTGGACAATGGGCTCGCCCACACCGGGGAGATCCGCCAGGGCCTTGCGCAGCACCACCGCAGGGATTTCAAGAATCTCCGACTGCTCGGCCTTGCCCCGCGCGCTCCCGATGGAGGAGGTGCCATTGAGCATCGAGACCTCACCCACGAAGTCGCGCGGTCCCGGCGTGCCCAGGATCTGCTCCACGTCTTCGCGCGTGTCATAGACTTCGATCTCGCCATCGAGGATCACGATCATGGGGAAGTCCCGCATGCCCGCGCAGAAGATCTTTTCGCCCCGTTTGACGATGCGCCGCACCCCCAGCGGTTCGAGGAGTGCAAGCTGGTGGTCGCTCAGCTTGGGGAAGGCCGTGCTCTCCGTGTCACGGTAGAAAAGTTCGTCTTCTTCAGGAGTAGGCATGTGAAGGCTGGGGTAGAGGGGCGGATTACATTAACCGCAAGAGCCCAGGGGAACCACTGATAAACACTCCACCTAGCTGGCACCAGACTGGTGCCTTCTTTCAAGCTGTTCGACGATGACTTTGAGGCCCTCTCTGCGCTCGTCCAGGAGCTTCGCCAATGCATCCTCGGCATCGTCAGCCTTGACAGCTCTACAAGCCTCAAATCAAGGGGGAATCATCCGAATCGGAATGTTCACCTTGCTCATCTGAGTGCTCGGCCCCCCTTTCCTGCAGCCCCGGGGACACGGGGGGACGGTCCTTGAGGGACTCCAGAAACGCTTTGGACTCTGCGACCAACGCCTGCTCTTCAGGGCTGAGAGGGGGCGGTGGAGTGTTGGGAGGAATGATTTTCATCGGGAAGAGACGACGGAGATTGGCGAGGGACGGACGAGTGACTTACACCAGGGTGATCGTAACCGAAGCCACGCCGGGATCGTTAGGAGCGCCGTTTTCCTCCTGCGGATTGTATTCGACATCTCCAGTTCGATCCAGCACCCTGAACTGGTGGGCTGGCGCAAAAACGACTTCCTTCTCCTTGGGGAATCTGGAGAGGAAGCTGATGTCCCGCCCCCCTGGGCTGTTGATGACAAACTGGTGGGTGCCACGGAAAGCCGAGGCTGCCGAGGTGCTGGTAAACCCATAGTTCACGATGGCCGCTCCTGGCACGCAATCCCGATCCGCCCTGCGGGGCAGATTGGTTCCGCGAACTGTCATTCCAGTGTATTCGGGCAGTTTGTTGAGCCCCTGAACGGCCAGAGCGGTCATGACCTGGGTGAATGAGGACATGGGTTTTTCGCCATGAAGTTCCTGGTTGATCTTGGTGTAGTCATTGTCGGTGTAGGTATTCAGGGAGACAAGTTCCCCCGTTGTCAGGAGGTCCACCCGGGGATCCCATCCGTTGGTGATGATGGCCTTGAAGGTGGCGCCGAAGTAGGCGGGGAACCTGGATCCCGGTTCCTGGAGTTCCTTGTGCAGATCCGTCCCGCGGGCGTCCTCGTATCTTTGAACCAGCTTTTCAGCCAGCGCCTCATGCTCAGGCGTCACTTCTTCATTGGGCTTCAGATTGAGAGCCCTGAGGATCTGATGGGCCGCCATGAAGTTTTCGATATCATCACCCTTGAGCTGAGCTTCCAGGCTGGACCTGAGCTTCAAAGCGGACGAGCTGAAGGTTACGCCCGGATCAACACTCTCCTGGTAATCTTTTTTCAAGGCTTGCTTCGCCTGTTCCTGACTGTTCATGCCAGGGACGATCGAATCCGCCTTGTCGCCACCCGACGTCTGCGGAGTCGATGTGCTTTGGTCTGTCCCGACACTTAGACGCTCAGGAGGGATGCCGTGTAGATCCTGCATGGGGATCTGCGGAGCGCTCCGGTCAATTTTTAAAAGACCAGGCGGCGAGGAGGGCGGGCTGTGCTCTGTGTCGACTTGGTCCTGAGGAGAGAGAGGGATCTGGCTGCCCGTCTGAGGGGCGCTCCGGTCAATCTTCAGGAGGCCAGGCGGCGGAGAGGTGGGCTCGCTGAGCTTGGAGCCCAGATCCAGCCGCGCCTGGTACTCTGCATCCGAGCCAGGCTGGGAGTCGATATGGCTGTCCCCGCCAGAGATACTCTGACCCCCTGTAGTGGTGCCCGGAGTTTGCAGGGGCGTCGGGCCAGGTTTTGCACCCGGGCCTGGAGACGTTTGCTGAGTCTTGTCGAGGCCCTTCTGTGATTGGATCCGTTTGTCCACTTCCACCATGACCTTCTCAATTTTGCGTGAACTCAGCGGCTTCGAGGTTGAGAAACCCACGTCAGCGAAGATTTTTTGAACCTCTGCCTGGCCACCCAGCTTCGTTGCCAGCGCCTTTTGGAAGATCGCATGATAGTTTTGATCTTTGGCGGTGAGCCCACCCGAGTTCTTCACCCAGGAGACAAAGCGCCCTCCCACACTGCGGCTGCCGATGTGTTCCTTCAGGGCCTGGATTGATTCGTCAGGAGACGCCTGGTTGTGGACGCCAAAGTCATTGGCGCGGGTGTTGACGGATCCGGTAGCGTTCATAGCAGCAAAGGGTGAGAGGGATCAGGCCCGGAAAGAGAAGGGTCGAGGTGAGGTCGGTGAGTCTACCTTGTCAGTTCTCGTTCCGATCCTCACAAACGGGGGTATGCAAGCAAGGGCCGAACGGCATGGGAGCGTGGCTCCCACGAGTTGCATCTGCGTGGCAACAGTCCATTCATGGAGCGAACTGAGTGGGTGTCAGCGCTAGAGATATGGGGAGGAAGAGGTGGCGGGAGGCGATAACCATGAGTGGCGGGGATCCAAGATCCCTCCAAACTCTTGCCGTCAGCAGTATGGAGTTACCAGAAAAAGGAAAAAAGTGCACCAAGTTCTGAATGGGGCCGGGCCTGGGCGTGGCTGCCGAGGGGTGTTGCAAGCTCGTGGTCGTTCAGCTTGGGGAAGGCGGTGTTCTCCGTGTCACGGTGGGAAACTGAGATGGGAACCACTCATCTACACTCATGGAACACTAGATGGGGAGTGGTGAAGGGAGTACGGCAAGGAACCGCTAACTGACGCTTATCTGACGCTGACAGGGCTGGGGCTTTTTTAGACAGAATTAACGGAATTAACGGAATTTAGCTTCGGGAGAACCGCTTACGGACGCTTATTTGACGCTAACAGAGCCGGGTCTTTTTTAGACAGAATTAAGGGTGCCTCCGGAAACTACCCCTTTGAAGAAAACAGGGGTGTTGCGAGGTCTGGAGTCACTTGATAGGACGGACTTTCAGCCCTCCATCCCTTTCCTGACGGATACCGGGGCCTTCGACCCCGGCTGGTATTGGGCGGACCTTCGGCCCTTCTGAGGTTTCCGGAGGTGCCCTTAACAGCACGCCAACGGGGGATGATGAAGGGAGTACAGGAGGGAACCGCTAACGGACGCTTATCTGACGCTTACAGGGATGAGGCTTTTTTAGACAGAATTAGCGGAATTTAAGGAATTGAATGAGGATGGGGAGGGCACCACTCATGGACACTAACGGGCTTCGAAATGGAGCATCTCTTTGATCCTGCTTATGGCGGTCCTATTTGGATGCTTGTTAGTGTCCATTAGTGGTTCCGACTTTTATTCAGTCGTTCACCAAGACGATGCGGTAGCGCGCCTTGCCGGATTTGAGGTGTTCAAAGGCGTCGTTGACTTTGGCCATGGGGAACGTCTCCGTGATGGGCGCGATGCCGTGGCGGGCGCTGAAGTTCAGCATGGCATCAATCGCTGTCGGGCTGCCGGTGGGCGAGCCGGAGATGGATTTCTGGCCGAAGATGAGGTCCAGGGCTGGCAGTGGCATGGGCTCGAGCACGGCACCGACGACATGGAGCCGCCCCGTGGGGGCCAGGGTGCTGAGGAGGCCGTGGAGGTCCAGAGGCACGTTGATCGTGGAGATGATCAGATCGAGGCTGCCCGCGATCTTTTTCAGGGCGTCGGGGTTCTTGGTGTTGTGCACATGGTGGGCCCCCAACTGGCGGGCTTCGGCTTCCTTGCTCTCACTGGTGGTGAAGGCGTGCACTTCACAGCCCCACTTGCGGGCGAACTGGAGGGCCATGTGACCGAGGCCACCGATGCCGATGACGCCGACGCGGGCGGTCGGGGAGATGGCGTGGATGTAAAACGGCGCGAAGACGGTGACCCCGCCGCAGAGGAGAGGGCCGGTGGATTCCAAGGCCAGACCCTCAGGCAGGGGGCGAACCCAGGTCCACTGGGCGCGGAGTTTGTCAGCGAAGCCGCCGTGACGGCCCACGATGGTGCCCTGATTCTTCGCGCACAAGTGCTGTCGTCCGGCGATGCACTGGTCGCAGGAAAGGCAACTGTAGGCCGTCCAGCCCACGCCGACGCGCTGGCCGATTTGCAGGCCTTTGGCGTTCTCGCCCAAGGCGGTGATGTGGCCGACCGCTTCGTGGCCAGGCACGAAAGGGAAGCCCGTCATGCCCCAGTCATTCTCCAGCATGGAGAGGTCGGAGTGGCAGATCCCGCAGTGGGTGACCTTGATCTCCACTTCCTCAGCGCCGAGTTCCCCGGCGTCAAAGGAGAAGGGTTCGAGAGGACCGCCCGCTGTGGTGGCGGCGTAAGCGTTGATGGTATTGTTCATACTGGACTCTGGATTCTGGATGAAGAGAGGGATGCAGAAAGTGAACCGCTAACAGACGCTAAATTGACGCTAACCGCATTCAATTGGGAAGTCTGAATTCTGAATTTGGAGTTCTGAATGAAATGACGGAGGAACCACTGATGGGCTTCTCAATCGAGCTTCTGTGTGAACCTCTGTGTCCTTTCAGGCAGGCAATGAGCGTCTGCCAGTGTCTGCCGTCGTGCATCAACGGGATAAATGCTGCGTTCTCGATTTCACGATCCCGCGCGTCTCTGGCCCATGGCCCTGTAGCGAGCCGGAGTGGGAGTATCGCTTCCTATTCCGAGGTGGAAGGGAGGAGTAAGCTCCTCTAACCCCCGGAGCGTCTTCGCTGGGAGCGCTGCGGCCGCGTATCCGACCGAGCGAAGATGCCCGGAGCCAGGAAGGCTAAAGCCGATTCAGAAGAGCGGATTTCTTCTCGCGAAACTCCTCTTCCGTGAGGAAGCCGGCGTCGCGGAGCTGGCCAAGTTTTTCAAGAATCACCAGCAGATCG
>JBGGMQ010000694.1:0-5126 GCA_041287975.1 Verrucomicrobium sp.
CTTACGTATGGAGAAACACCGCGATGGACGCGAGGATTGGTTTTACAAGTTCGCCACGCAAGAGATGGTGTCGGAGCCGGTGTATGAAGCGGAGGTCAATGAGTTTGAGCAGACCGTGAGCGTCGGGAGGAGTTTTGGCACCACGACGACGATACAGGAGAAGGCGGTGCATTTGTCGCCGTCAGGCAGGGTGTTTGGGACGGTGCCAAAGGGGAGAGCCGTTCTTGAAGAATGATGAATTTGAAATGCTAAATAGAGAGCTGACAAGCCGGGGTGGCTTGGAAATACCGGCAGGATGCCGGTGGCACGCACAGACGGGACGTCTGTGTCACCTCGCAGACACAAAAAACGGCGGCCGTTGCCGGACGCCGTTTCTCTTCTAAAATGACTCTTACCACCTACCGTTACTCGGCGGTGGGATTCGGCTCGGAGCTGCCTTCAGCGAGGCCAAGGGCCCATTTGATGCCGCCGAGGATGTGGGCCTGGTACTGCTTGGCGAGTTCCACGGAGTTGACGCGACCTTTCATCTCTGGATCTGCGCTCCAGAGGTCTTCACGGTGGCCGAGGGAGGTGTAGAACACTTTGCCTTCACCGGCCTTGCGAGCCCAGGCGACGGGGAAGAAACCTTTTTCCTCGACCTTGTTCGGGTGGTGGCGCAGGTGCCAGAGGCTGCGGATCTTGCTGCGGTCCTGGCTCTTGATGAGGTACATTTCCTCCTGCTTCAGGTTCCAGGTCTCACCGATGCCGGCGTTGGCGGGGTGCTTGGTGTCGGCGGCGACGAGGTCCGCGGGAACCTGGGCACCGTGACCGGCAAACTCACCCTGGAGCATGCCGATGTAACCGGTGAACTTGTGGAAGGTGTCGCTGGCGGAGTGCATGCCGATGAAGGCGTGGCCTTCTTCGATCCACTTGATGAAGCCTTCGGGGTCAGGCAGGGGAAGGTCACCGGTGGTGTTGGCGAAGATGACGCCGTCAATGCCTTTGGCCTTGAGGTTGGCAGGACTGAGCTTGGCGAGCGCGGCCTTCATCTGGGTGTCGAACTCGGTCTGGGCAGCCTTGGCCTGAGCTTCGACTTCAGGGGTCCACTTGGCCATGGCGGCCTCGTAGCCTTTGATCTCTTTGTCGTACTTCTCCTTGGCCTTCGCGTCGGCATCGGCGGCGAGGTCCTTGGGCTTATTGGGCTTCTTCGGCACCTGGACTTCCGGCTGCTTGCAAGTGTCTACAATCGCGTAGGCCTTGGAGGAGTCGGCGATCTCAGCCAGGGTCTTTTCCGCGAAGGGAATGGAACCGTGGCGGAAGCCGGTGGTGGTGGTCACGAGGATCACCTTCTTGGGCTCAGCAGCGGTGGCGCTGTGAATGGGGACGAGGCCCGCTGCGGCAGCAGCGATGGCGAGGAGGTAGCTGAACGTGCGTCTTTTCATGTGAGATCTGAATGCGGTAAAATGCGCCCCCCGTAGGTGGGGGGAGGGCGGAGAATAACGCGCCAGAGGCTGCCTTTGCATCACAGAAACGCAAAAACCACGGCCATCCAGACAGGATGGTCCGTGGTTTTCTGAACAAAGCGGAGCCCGATCAGCCGAAGATGCTGGAGATGGGCTGGCCTTTGTCGGCAACGGTGAAGGGGCGCTTGCTCGGCGAGTAGATCACTTGGTCAAGCGGGAGACCCAGGCCGTAGCCGATGGTGGCGTTGATGTCCGGGATCTCGATCTTGTTCTCGGCGACTTCGCGGCCTTCCTTGTCGGACTTGCCATAAACCATGCCGCCGGCAATGCCGCCGCCTGCCATGATGCCGGAGAAGACTTTCGGGTAGTGGTCGCGACCAACGTTCTGGTTGATCGTGGGCGTGCGGCCGAATTCGGACATGAGGACGACCATGGTCTCCTTCAACAGACCGCGCGCATTGAGGTCGGCGATGAGGGTGGAGAGGCCTTTGTCGAGGGTCTCGCAGAGCTCTGGCACACGGACGAAGTTGCCCGTGTGGGTGTCCCAGCCACCGAGGGAGACTTCCACAAAACGAACACCGCGCTCGACGAGGCGGCGGGCGAGGAGACAACCCTGACCGAAGGGCTCAGTGCCGTAGGACTTGCGCAGGTCTTCCTTCTCCTCAGTGAGGTCGAAGGCCTTGAGGTCTTCGCTCTTCATCATGGAGATGGCGTTGTCGTACATGTCCGAGTAGGCCTTCACATTCCGCTGGGGGAAGGCGCTGCGGAAGTCCTTGTCGAGTTCATCGGCGAGGGACATGCGGGCGGCGAAGCGGTCCTCAGTGAGGCCCTTCTGGACCTTCACGTTCTTGAGGCCAGCCTCGGGGTTGTTCACGAAGAGCGGATTCTGCGCAGCGGGGAAGAAGCCGGCACCGGGGTGACGGCTGTCATTGCCCACGTACACGTAGTTCGGCAAGGTGCTGTTGCCACCGCCCTGGAAGACGTTCAACCAGGCACCCATGCCGGGGTGGCGGATGGTGCCGCGCAGCGTGTAGCTGGTGTGCATGTAGTAGTTCCCCTGCTCATGCGCACCCTGGGTGGAACTGATGGAATTCAGCACGGCGATGTGGTGCATCTGCTGCGCGGTGAGCGGCAGGTACTCGGAAATACGCACGCCATCCGCGCTGGTCTTGATCGGCTTCGTGGGGCCTGCCGTCTCCACACCTTCCTTCGGATCCCACGTGTCCAGGTGGCTCTGGCCGCCGGACATGTAGAGGTAGATCACGTTCTTCGCGGTGGCGACCTGCTTGAGCTTGGACGACCCTTCAAAGGCGGCGTGCGCCTTGGGGGTGAACACTTCCGGCAGCAAGCCCACCCCAAGGAGGGTGCTCGCGGTACGGGCAACGAACTGGCGACGATTGACTTCGTCGGAACGGAGCAGCTGGTTTTTCATGGTGCGGAGGGGCGGGTTGAAATGGAACGAACGACTAAGCTGAACTGACGTGGAATGAGGAAATAAATAAACAGTGCAGAACACTCCGCTACTGAATGAAGATGAACTGCTGGGTGTTGATGAGGGAGTAGATGAGGTCCTCCAGGGTGGTGAGGCCCTTGTCCTGCGCCTTCTGCCAGATCTCGCGCTCCCGTGGGGTAGGCATGCGGGAGAGGAGGGTCTTGTAGATGGCATCCACCTTTTCATCCGGATACGGGGCCTTGTTCACCGTCAGCATGAGCTGGGAGTACTGGTCCATGATCTGGGGCAGGAGCTGGCTGTTCATCATGGCCAGGGCCTGGGGGACAGAGGCGTCACTATTGCCGTTCTCGATGGTCTCACGATCACTCTGGCCAAACTCGCGGAGGTAGTGGCCACGGGGCGCGGGAGATTCCATCTCCGCAGAGCGAAGCCAGTTTTTCATCTGAGCCGCGCGGGTGCGGCCGTAGTCGCGGAGTTTTTTCTCGGGCACTCCAAAGAAGGTGGCCTCCTCCTCGATGACCTTCTGCTGGGCCTCGCGCTCGGCACGTACTTGCTCGTCCGTCTTGGCAGCAGTGTCGTAGCCCGGGATGAGGATTTTTTCCTCCAGGCCCATGGCCATCTCCATGGTGTTCGCAGCCATCATGCTGCCATCCGCCATGGCGGGGGCGGCGGCACCGGCAACCGTGCCAGCGGCAGCGCCGTCAACACCTGCGGCAGGTGTGGCACCCGGAGCAGCTTTGCCGGAGACATTGGCGGCGAGCTTGCGCATGGCAGGCACGACCAGATTGGTATTCACCGAGGCGCGCACGGCGCGCTGAAGAGCATTGGACTCCTGGCTCAAAGCTTTCACCTTTTCTTTGTCGCCATCTTCACGAGCCTTGGCCACGGCCTTCTGTATTTCCTGAAGCTTGCCGGACTGTTCCTTGTACTTCTGGCCGGAAGCTTCGGCACCTGCCAGCATTTCCTCAGGCGTGAGGGTGTTGAGCGCATCCGTGTACTTGCGGGCGGCGGTGATGCGTTGCTCGGTCTGCTCACGGGAGGGCAGGTTCGGCATGTCGGGCGTGGGGTTGATGAGAGCCACGAAGGAATCCCACATCTGCTCGGCCGTCATACGGCGAAGGACGGGGCCGGTGAAGTGGTACTCCACACCAGCGGGCACTTCATCACGGGTGACCTTGCTCTGGTAGGCCTTGGTGTTGTAAAGGATGCGCAGATAGCTCTTCAGATCATAGTCCATGCCGACCATGAGCTTCTCCAGATGCTTCATGAGGTCCGGGTTCATGGCCACGGTGGAGTCCATAAGCTCGTCCACTGGCTCGATGAGTCCCATGCCGAAGACTTTCTTCCACAAGCGGTTGGCCACCACGGTGGTGAAGCGCGGATTGTCGCGGGAGGTCATCCACCCGGCGTAGGCATCGAGCGGGGATTTGTCCGCACCGGGCGTCACGGCAGCACCCATCATGGCGACGGGTTTCACCACGGCCCTGGGCTTCATGTCCGGGTACTGGTAGTCGTGGGGCAGGCGGAGTTCGCGCTTCTCATTGAAGCTGGCATCCGTGTAGCGCACGGGGTCGCGCAGCCGGGTGAGGGCCTCATTCACATAGCGGGTCTGCTGGCGGTATTCGTCGCGGGCTTTGTTCGCGGCGTCTTTGCCATGCGCCTTCTCCATCTCGCGGATTTCCTTCTCCTTGTTCTTCTGGATGTCGCGCAGGCCCGTCATGGGGCCGGCGGAGTAGTCCGCGGTCTCCACGCCATAGGTGAAGGCGGCCATTTCATAGAACTGCTTCTGCGACCACTTGTCGAAGGGGTGGTTGTGGCACTGGGCGCATTCAACACGCGTGCCGAGGAAGATGCGCACGGTGTTGGCCATGTTGTCCAGGGGCATGCCACGATCACGCATGTAGTACCCGATGGCACCATTCTCCCAGGAGCGGCCTTGAGCGGCGACCATCTCCCGCACGAACTGGTCGTAGGGTTTGTTGGTGCGCAGGCTGTCCTTGATGAAGTTGGTGTAGGCGGCACCGGTGATGACGCCCGCCTGACCAGCGCTCTGGGCACGCAGATGGTGTGCGCCCAGTGCCACAACCACCCCTTCGACAAGTGGTCGCAGATGGACTACTACCAGATGGCGGCCCACACGAACGGGATGACGGGCAGCAACCAGCTCGCGAACCAGGGCGAAGTGCAGCGCTTCCTGGCGAAGTCGGACATCCCGGATGACGAGCGCCGCA
>JBGGMQ010000695.1:0-5754 GCA_041287975.1 Verrucomicrobium sp.
CTCGCCCCTGGAGACAGGCACTGGCGGTGACATCCGCAATGTCAGCGGAGCCACCTTTTCCTGCTCCAACATCACCGCGGGGGTGAAGCGCCTGCTCCATACACACGCAGTTGTTTACTCGGACCGGCATGCCTGACTTCAACCGCATCAAAAGAGCCCGCCCGCTGCTGGGCACCCTGGTGGAGATCACGCTTGAGGGCAAGCGGGATGAACGCACGCTGCACACGCTGGCAGGTGCCGCTTTCACCGAGATCGAACGGGTGCACAAGCTGATGAGTTTCCATGATCCCAACAGCGACATCTCCCGTCTCAACCGGGAGGGCCGTGCCAAGCCTGTACAGCTTCACCCCTGGACCATCGAAGTGCTGCGGTGCGCGGAAAAACTCAAGACCGACACCTCAGGCCTGTTTGACGTCTGCATTGCGGGATCGCTGCTGCATCTGGGCTATCTGCCCACCGAGGGCAAGATTCCCCCGCTCTGCCGGTTTGGCATCATCAAGCTCTATGACAACCACCAGGCTCGTCTCTATGGCGGTGCGTATGTGGATGTCGGCGGCATTGCCAAAGGCTTTGCGGTGGACAAGGCCGTGGAGATCCTCCGTGGCATTGGTGGGCTCAGCGGCATTGTGAATGCCGGTGGAGACTTGCGCGTGTTTGGTGCCAAGGCCCAGACCGTCAGCCTGCGCGATCCCGAAGCACCCGGCACCTCGCACCACGCCATCCAGTTGAAGGATGGAGCCCTGGCCACGACCGGAAGTTATTTCAGCCAGAAGAAACTTCCCGAAGGCGCCTGGGTGGCCCCCCTTGTCCATCCTCACACCCGCCGGACCAATCCCGGCAGACGCAGCGTCACCGTGGCCGCCCCGACAGCCATGCTGGCCGATGCCCTGACCAAGGTCGCATGGTTTGCCAAAGCCGAAGAGTCCGCCAAGCTGCTGAAGAGTTATCGTGCCAGCGCCTGGGTCCTGGGCCGGCATCAGGAAATGCGCCCCCTGGCAGATCAGGCAGCGTGAGCGGTTTCGCCGCAATGAGAAATTAGAAATAGAGGGATGCCGACTGAAGTCGGTACTCCAACCCTCTTCGTTGACTTCGAAGGAAGAAGCTGTTCGGAGTACAAACTTTAGTTTGCTCAGTGGCCTTCTCTTACTTTGCTCAATCTGATTGCCGCCTTCTGGGTCTTCCTAACAAAGACGTTTAACTCATCACTTCTAACTCCTAACTCACCCCCTCACGGCTCCTTCACCTTTTGGGGAGGGTGCATGTTCTTCAGGTACTTGAAGAAGTCACTCCCAGTGGTGAGGATCAGTGTGCTGTCCGTTCCCAGTGCGGTCTTGTAGGTCTCCATCGTCTTGACGAACTGGTAGAAGTCTGCGGCCTCGGCACTGATGTTGTAGGCCTGAGCGTAGATGCTGGTGGCCTCGGCATCGGCCTCCCCCTGGATTTCCTGAACCTTGCGGTAGGCGGCCGATTCAATCTCGCGGAGATCGCGTTCCTTGCGTCCCAGTATCTTGGCCGCCTCCCCCTCGCCTTCCGAGCGGAAGCGTTCTGCGATCTGCAACCGCTCTGAAGTCATGCGATCGTAGATCTTGTCACTCACTGAGGGGTTGTAGTTGATGCGTTTGAACTGCACATCCAGGATCTCAATGCCCCAGCGCCGGGCACTCTCCGCTGAGACCGCCAGCACTTCTTTCTCCAGGACGGTGCGCCCGTACTGGATGGAACGCAACTGGGTGACAACCGTCTGGTCCTGCCCCTGCCCCGGCTTGGGCAGGTCCTTGTCAGTCCGGGTTTTGTCATTGCGCACGACCTCCACCAAGTCGTGCTTGGCCACAACCCCACGGGTGGCACTGCCCACAATGTCCGTGATGCGGGAGAGAGCGCTGCGTTCATCACGCAGGCTCTGGTAGTACTTCAAGGGATCGGCGATGCGCCAGCGGGCAAAGGCATCGACGATGATGGTGAGCTTTTCCCGGGTGGACATGGAGTCCGAGGGGCCGTCCCATTCCAGGATGCGTTTTTCAAAGCGGTGCACCTGCTGGACGAAGGGGGACTTGAAGTGCAAGCCCGCTTCATTGTTTTCCAGGCGGTTGTTGATGGCACTCCCGACGGGCTCACCGAACTGTGTGATGATGACCTGCTCCGTCTCGCCCACGGTGTAGGCGCTCGCGGAGAACACGATAAAAGCCACGACCGCAGCAAGGGCGGCGAGGACGGGTAAAGCTGTTTTCATAGGACTGAAAAAGGAAAGCGTGGATGAAATGGCGGATGTTATCGTGCCACAGGAGCCCGCGCCGGCACGGGTGCAGGGGCAGGGGCAGGTTTGGGCTGCAACTGTTGCAGGTGCATCAGGGGGAGGAACTGCTTCGCCTCTTCATCCAGAATGATCTTGCCGCCCAGCTGGGGGATGACCTCCGCCATGGTTTCAAGGTACAACCTCTGACGGGTGACCTCCGGAGCCTTCTCGTACTGGGTGAGCAGCGCCTTGAAGCGGGTGACGTCACCTTCTGCTTCGTTGACCCGCTGCACCGCATAACCCTCTGCCTCGCTGATTTTTTGCTCCGCCGAACCGCGGGCTTTGGGCACCACTTTGTTGTACTCCCCGTTGGCCTGGTTGATGAGCTGTTCACGCTCCTGCTGGGCCCGGCTGACTTCATCGAAAGACTTCTGCACAGGCCGCGGCGGACGCACATTGGTCAGCTGCACCTGCTCCACGCGCAGCCCCATCCCCAGGCGGTCCACCACCGCCACCAGCTGGGTGCGGGCCACGTCCTGTATCTCCTCACGCCCAAAGGTGAGCACTTCGTCAACCGTCCGGTCACCTACGACCTCCCGCATCACACTCTCTGCCACATCACGCAACGTGGATTCAGGGGCGCGCAAATGAAACAAGTAGGCGCGGGCATCGGTGACACCGTATTGCACAACCCACTCGACTTCGGCCGCATTGAGATCGCCCGTGACCATGCTCTTCTCAGCCTCGGCCTCCCGAGAGTTCTGGTATTCATTGGTCGCGCTGGCACTGGCGAAACCAAATTCCATCTTCAGTTGCCGCTGGATGGGTACCTCCGTCACTTGATCGACCCCAAAGGGAATGCGGAAGCGCAGTCCAGGCCCGGAAGTGCCCAGATAGCGGCCAAACCGCTGCACCACCCCGACAGACTCCGCTGGAATGGTGTAGAAGCTGGTCATCAAACCGATGAGGACCAGAAAGGCGGTCAATCCCAAGCCGATGAGGCGGAGATTGAGCTTGAATTTGAACTCCGGCGGGCGCGGAGGAAAGCTGGGGTGGGACATGGAGGTAGGTTGGAGGAACCTCCCATGTTAGTCCATCATCATCAGGTAGCAATGCCCTGAATGCCGCAGGCCGGAGCCCCTGTCTCCCTGCCTTTGCCCACTGGGGTGTGTTTGAAAGGGTGATTCGCATGTCTGTGGCTCGGGCAAAGTAGCGCCAGGGCTTTGGAGACTGTTTCACCCACGACTGCCCATGCCAGGACAAATGACGGTACTACTTTGATACTCGCGCAGGCGCTGTTCGCCTTCCGACAACCGACCCTTTTAAACACGACCTCAATGCAGGCGAATGGGTCCGTCAGTTGCCAGCCTTGTAATGCGTAAACAGGTCGACCACACTCTGAGGCGAGTACTGGCCAAAGAACAGCTTCAGGTTCCGGTCGGCCTCCGCTGCAGCAGAGGCACTGCGAGGAAAGAGGTCCTTTTCGTACGCTCTGAGTGCGGCTTCAACGTCGCCGCGGTTGGCAGCGATGGCCTTCGCAAGTTCCGCACCGTCGTACATGGCGAGGTTGGCACCTTCGCCCGCGAACGGCGACATCAGGTGCGCGGCATCACCGAGCAGCGTCACCCCATCCATGCGCTCCCATCGATGCTCCACGGGGAGCGCATGGATGGGGCGGGGCACAGGGTTCGAATCACTTTGGGTGATGAGCTCCATCAGTTCCGGAGCCCAGCCATCGAACTCGGCAGCGATGCGGGCCAGCGCAGCCGCCGGTTCAGAGAAGTCAATGCGGGCAACCCAGACCTCCGGCTTGTTCAGCGCCACGTAAGCGTGCAGAGCACCATTGGCCTCACGATGCGCCAGGATTCCCTTGCCAGGAGCGACCGCCATGAGCGTGATACCGCCCACTTCTTCCGCACTCGCCTTGTAGCGGCCCCCGTCGTCAGACAGGGATGTCTCAATGAATGAGGTGCCGGCATAGACCGGCTTCGCCTCAGAGAGGAGGGGGCGAACTTTCGACCAGGCACCGTCCGCTCCCACGAGGAGGTCTGTCGTCGCTGTTGAGCCGTCAGTGAAGGTCAACTCGTGCCGACCGCCACCGAGCGGAGACACCGTCGTCAGCTTGCACCCCCAGCGGATCGCAGCGCGGGAAGTGACTCCAGCAGTATCCGCCGAAGGTCTCCCCGGTGGACCTCCGGTCGGCCGCCATTGCCCTTGTTGGGCTCATTCAGCAGGATTTTGCCGTCTTTGTCGAGCACCCGCTGCCCTTCAGCCCCTGCCTGGATGATCTGAAGAAACTCCTCGAAGAGTCCCGCTGCCTTAAGTGCCAGCTGCCCGTTGTAGTCGTGAATGTCGAGCATGCCCCCCTGCGTACGCGCGTTCGCTGAGGCTTCCGCTTCATAGATCGTCGCGGCAATGCCGTGCACATGGAGGACGCGGGCCAGTGTCAGTCCACCGAGCCCGGCACCTATGATTGTGACAGGAGTATTCATCTTGCACGTTTGTGGGCAGGGCCGTCAGCAGGACTCTGCAATTGCACTGGAACGTCGTTCCATATTGGAACATCATTCCATATGTGTCAAGATGAGGCATGGCCAAAGAAGAACGCAGCAGCAGCGCACGCCGGGAGATATCGCTCTCACGGGATCGCATTATTGAAGCGTCGATCCATCTCCTGGATGCTAGCGGAGAAGGCGGCCTGACCTTCCGCGCGCTGTCCGAACGGCTCGCCACGGGTGCGGGCGCCATCTACTGGCACATTGCCAACAAGAGCGATCTACTCACCGCCGCATGCGATGCCGTCATTGCTCGCACCCTGGAAGCTTGTGTCGCCGGAGCGACACCGGAGGCGACCATTCGCGTCCTCGCGCTCGGCATGTTCGAGGCAATTGACGCGCATCCGTGGGTGGGGTCAGCACTCACACGTGCTCCAGGGCAGTCGCCCATCGTGCGCATTGTTGAACGCCTGGGCCAGCAGTTGTGCGCTCTTGGCGTGCCCCATGAAGAACGGTGGGCAACCGTGTCCGCTTTGCTGAACTACATTCTTGGCGTGGCGGGACAGAATGCGTCCAACACACAGCTCGCTCGAACGGAATGCCTCGACAGATCTGTATTCCTGGATGCAGTGGCGACGTCTTGGTCGCAACTGCATCCGGAGGAATATCCCTTTGTACGCAGTATCGCCCCACAGTTGCGCGCTCACGATGACCGCGACGATTTCCTTGCCGGAGTCAACATCATCCTCAGCGGCATCAAGGGCTTGCGGAAATCGTATTGAACTAGAGCCGACTCGTTTGGATCTCACCCAAGACACGCCCCCTTCACTGCCCCGCAGCTTCCAGCTTGGACTCCAGCTCCAAAACGCGTTTCTCCATGACCTTTAGCCGGTCCAGAATCTCAGGCACTCGGCCCGGGTAGGCAAGCAAGCGACGACCTTCAGCGAGGGGCCTTGCGGGAAAGCCTGTGTAGGCCCCGCGGTCTGGGAGACTCTTGATCACCCCCGCCCTGCCAAATATGGTGAC
>JBGGMQ010000696.1:0-2595 GCA_041287975.1 Verrucomicrobium sp.
GAGCAGGAGCACGATGTCGAACTGGCCCAGCTCCGCCGCGCTGAGTTCATAGATGTTTTTCTGACGGTATTCGACTGAGGAATTGAGGAGTTTGGCGGCGATGGCAAACCCCGTCTGCTCGGCGGGGAAATAGTCCACCGCCAGAACCTCTGCGCCCCGGCGCTCAAACTCGAACGCGAAATAGCCATCTCTGGTGCCGATGTCGAGCACGCGCATGCCCCGGCAGTCTTGAGGAAAGTCAAAGAGGGCAAAGTAGGTCGGAGTATCGTTGATGCCCGGAGTGATCACTCCCTCTGCTACCTCAATGCGATGGTACCAGTGAGGGTAGGCGCTGGTCAGGGCAATGGCCTCTTCGCGAGTGAAACTTTTCATGGGTAAGGGGTGCTGAGTGCGTCGCGAGGATAGAGGTAAGACGTGCTTATGCGAACAAAATGGCGACCAAAGTAGAGGCTCCGCCATCGCCTTGGCCGGGAGGTGCCAGCCTTCGCCCATCGGCGACAAGGAGCGATGACTGTGGCACTGCTTGAAGATGGCAACCTCTTCTGTTTGACCGGGAATCGCCCTCCTTCGCCTTGCGTGACTACTGCTACCGAGGAACAATCCGTCGTTTGCTCAAAATCCCCTTCCTCCCCATCTTGAAACGCTCAGTGGCACCAGTCCTTTTGGGTCTGCTGTGCCTGTTGATCTACAATTCGAATCTGCGCCAGATCGGAGCTGGAGACACCCTCCCTTCCCGCTATCTCCCCCTGATTCTCTGGCGCCACGGCACCTTGGATCTCGATGCGCATACCCGGCTGGTGGCACAGGGTCACCCGGTGATTTCACACCAGTACCGCCCAGTCGACGCTGAGAACAAAGTGCCGTACTTCGAGCCGTGGACCTACTGGACCGTCCGCACTCGAAACCATCACCTCGCTTCTTTGTACCCCGTGGTGGCCCCAGTGATGGTAGCTCCGCTCTACTATCCCGCTGTCGCCTGGCTCGACGCCCATGGCTGGAAGCAGCCAAACATTGGACGTGTGGCGGAGATCATGGAGAAGCTTTCGGCATCGATCCTGGCGTCGATAGCATGCATCCTTATGTACTTGGTGCTCCGTCGCGAATGCGGCCGATGGACCCTGCCGCTCACCCTGGCCTTCGCCTTCGGCACGAATACGTGGATGATCTCCAGCCAGGCGCTCTGGCAGCATGGTGCGGCGGAGGTGCTTATCGCCCTCGCCATGCTTTTGGTGGTCTCCAAGACGACGATCTGGCGCACCGTACTGCTCGGCGCCGTGTGCGTCTTGATCGCGGCGAACCGTCCGCCGGATGCACTGATCGCCGGTGCGATGGTCTGTTTCATGATCTGGAGGCGGTGGCGTGACGCCCTGTGGCTCCTCGCTGGTGCCGTCGTTCCGCTGGCAGCAGTTCTCTACTACAACCTTGAGTTTGTAGGCCACATTGCGGGTGGCTACGCCCTTGCGATCGGCGGCTCTTCCCATGCAAAACACCTGGGCACCTTCCTCCAGCCGGGACTGTCCGGAGTGGGCGGCCTGCTGGTGAGCCCAACGCGTGGTCTGCTGGTCTTCACACCGTTCCTTGTCTTTCTTCCACTGGGCTTGATCCAGCGCCTGCGGTCACCTGGCACGAGAGAGCTCGCCCTGGCGCTCAGCGTGGGCGTCGCGGCCCAGATCCTGGCCTATTCCCAGATGGACTGGCGCGCTGGCGAGTCATGGGGGCCGCGATGGCTGACAGACGTTTTGCCAGTCCTCATCTGGTTGTTCGCCCCGGTGGTGCTCGTCTTGCGTCCCTTCGCGCGTGGCGTGCTGGTGCTGACGATGGTGATGTCCGTGGCCGTGCAGGTCATCGGAGCCTTCTGGTACACGAGGACGAGTGATGAACTCGTCTTTGCTGGTGGGCGCAGCTCCATGGAGGGAGCTTGGAATCCCCGAAATGTACCGTTTCTCGTCGAACTGCAGCATCCCCCTGCGCCTGCTGAGCTTCTCTTCGACGCGCGCGGTTCCATCGACCGGGTGGGAGCGGTCCTGCTGCCCGGCACAGGAGAAATGCCCAGGCTGGAATCCGGCGCCGTGCTCGAAGGTTGGGCACTCACTGGCGGGCGCAGCCCTGCGCAGATGATTCTGCTGGTGGACGGGGTCGTGGTAGGCTCCACCACGGAGTTCCTGCCGCGAGCAGACGTGAGTGATGCCCTGCAGACCCGTTCCCCTTCTGGCTGGAGAGCGTATGCCAATACGAATGGCATCGCACCGGGGAAGCGCGTCCTGCAACTGGCCGTCCGCATTCAGCCGAAAGGGCAAGCCCGCATGATTGGTGAAATGAAGGTCATGGTGGTGGCGCCGGAGCCTCTTCCAAAGATCGCCACGACACCGCTGAAGCCTCCGACGAGACCGGAACTGGAGGCCATGGCCACGCACGCGACATCCCTGTTGCGGAAGCGGCAGTCCGAGCCCGGCTACTGGCTCACCGCGCATACGACGGGGCTTCACTACGAGGCTCCACAGCCGGAGATGAACACCTACCTGACGGCCGTGCTGGTAGATCTGCTCTCACCCGTCGCACAAAAGGCAGGGATCGAGGAGATGATGGAGAGGGCAC
>JBGGMQ010000697.1:0-6732 GCA_041287975.1 Verrucomicrobium sp.
TTTGCCCGCGCTGCCCAGGCCCAATGCCTCAAGATAGGTGCGATCCTTGCCATCGAAGCCTTTCGCCACAGCGACGAGAATCGGGCCGCTCTGGTCCACTGGAATGTCTCGCATGCTCAGTGCCACCTCACGGCGCACGGCAGGGGATACATCGGTGGCCATCTTGGCCGCCATGCTCAGCACTTCATGGCCTGCACGACGCAGGGCCCGGTAGGCAACGAGGCGCTCTTGAGCATCCTTGGAATCGAGCAGCTTCTCCACCTTCGCAATCCCCGCGGGCCCCATCTGAGCCAGCAGCCAGATGGCGCGGGATTTGTAGAAGACATTTTTGTCCACGAGCAGCTCAGACACAGCCGTGATGGCCTTGTCTCCCTGCGCCTTCAGTCCTGCAAAGCCAGCATAGCGCACATTCGGAGCCGGGCTCCGCAAGGCGGCAAGCTGGCCTTCCGTCGTGGCCAGATCGATCTTCGGCACCACAGACTTGAAGCCCTTGGGCGCGATACGGTAGATCGTGCCTGAGGTGGTCCCGTCCAGATCGGAGTGACCGCCCACTCGAGCATCAAACCAGTCGGCCACATACAGCGCACCGTCAGGACCCACTGTCACGTCGCTGGGTCGGAAGAGCGTAGGAAGCTCGGCCGTGACACTCGTCGTGCCACCCAGGAAGTCAGATCCAGCGAACTTGCCTTCCTTGTTGGAGGTCAGGAAGTCAAAGCGGTCAAGCTTGAATCCCGCGCCATCAGGTTTAGGGAGATAACCGAACACCACGTTGCGCCCTGCTTCACAGGCCAGTAGCAGCCCCTGCCACTTGTCACCCAGAGCCCCGTTCTCATAGAAGGCCACACCGGTGGGAGAGCCGCCGCCGTAAATGTCACCCGCTGGCATGGTACCTGGATCGTCCTGACGCCACTCAGCTGTGGGAATGCTCTGTCCAGGCCTGCGATCTGCCGCCCAGGTGCGTTGGCCGTCGGCAGAGGCAAAGCCCGCGTTGCCGAATTCCAGCACGGGCGTCACCCGGCAGGCCGGTGGGTCATCGTTGTCGCTTTGGTAGATGTCGCCGAAGGAGTTGACCGCATGCTCATAGCTGTTGCGGAAGTTGTGGGCCAGGACGTTCACTTTCGTGCCATCCGGATTCATGCGGGCGAGGAAACCACCGATCCACACATGGCCGTCATCGCTCTTGTTCCCGGCAATGGTGCTGGGGTCCACCACCTGTTTGCCATTCTGGTGCACATACGGGCTGCCCATGTGGAAGGTCTTGCCCGACTTGTCGGTGAAGAGAGCGCCCGTGTTTCCCTGGTTGAAGTACCACTGTCCATCCGGACCCGCCACCACCGCATGCAAGCTGTGGTCATGCCCTTTGCCATTGAATCCTGTCAGCAGAACTTCGCGCTTGTCCACCGCGGCATCAAATTTGCCATCACGGTTCACATCGGTGTAGACGATCAAATCCGGAGGCTGGGAAACCACCACCTTGTTGTCGAGCACCGCGAGTCCCAAGGGCGCGAGGAAGCCCGGCTCCTGCACAAAGGTCTCCACCTTGTCGGCCTTGCCGTCCGCATCGGCATCAGACAGGATCACAATCTTGTCGCCCTCTTTCTGGCGACCACCGTGGCTACGGTAGTTCACCCCCTCAGCCACCCAGAGGCGGCCATCTTTGTCGAAATCAATGTTCGTGGGGTTGTGCAGCAATGGCGTCGTAGCCCACACTGTTACTTCCAGCCCTTCAGGTGCCGCGAAGAGGTCTGCCGGAACAATGGTAGGCGGCGGAGGCTTGGGAGGCTCCACCGTTGGAGTTGTCGCCGGGGAATCGGTCACCGTCTTGGGCACCGGGGCTACCGCAGGTGGGGTAGCCGGAGCAGGTGCCTGTTTGGCAGGTTCTTGGGCGCACAGGCTCGAGGAGAGCAGTGACCCGGCGAGGGTGGCGCTGACGGCAGTCCGGAAAGGGCGGGAGAGCATCGATGGAAGAGGGAATGTGAAAAAGGGGATCAACCTAACGAAACGAAAATGCCCATACAATCGGACATTCGTTGGGTATGACCTCTTTTCACAATCCCGGAAATCAGGCAGGCTCGTCTTCGAGCGCCTTGCACGGCCCCAGCACTTCTCTCAAGATGAAGGCTTGGCGGTAGCCGTGGGTGGACTGTAGCATCTCGGTGAGAGGATGCTTCTTTTTGACGGGAGCTTCAGAAGAAGAAACGGAGGGCACATCCACTGGCCCAGCCCGGTGAGGACGGGGCACAGGAAGTGGCGGTGTCATCGTCGCCTGCACCCTGGAAGGCTGCTGGACGTGAACAGGCGGCCGATACTGAGGCAGCGGCGGCGTCTGCACTGGCCGTGGGGCGGGTGGTGGCGTTGGACCACTGACTTCGTCAATGCTGCGACGCAGGGACTCAATGAGCTCGCCCAAGGGATTGGGTGCGGCCGGAGTTGGATGGGTGGGAGGCTCGTCAACGGGTCGGGTTTGGTTTTCCCAGGCTCGGCGACGGGCCTCCAACTCTTCTTCGGAGGGTGGGGTCTGCTGGGCTCGTTCGGCGTCAGCTTTCTTCTGTTTGAAGAGGCTGAAGAGCCACTGCAAAAACCCCACCACCAGAAAGACGATGACGAAAATGACCTCCTGCATGTCCGCAGCAGCCAGGATGGGGAGGTGTGGGAGGCTCATTTTCGGGCTTAGAGGTGGTGTTTCAAACGATCGTTTGAATGGCTACTTCTTCTCGGAGGAGGCGGGGGTCTCCCCGGCGATGCTCTGGCGCATCTCGGTGTCGGCGAGGACGTTGCGGTACTTGGCGTAGTCCATGATGCCCAGGTTGCCTTTGCGGAAGGCTTCGGCGATGGCCATGGGGACCTGGGACTCGGCTTCGACGACCTTGGCGCGCATTTCCTGGGTGCGGGCGGACATTTCCTGCTCGACGGCGACGGCAGCGGCGCGGCGGACTTCGGCGTTGGCTTGGGCGATCTTTTTATCGGTCTCGGCCTGAGCGGCCTGGAGTTGGGCACCGATGTTTTCGCCCACATCCACGTCTGCGATGTCGATGGAGATGATTTCGAAGGCGGTGCCAACGTCGACACCCTTTTGCAGCACCACTTTGGAGATGCTGTCCGGGTTCTCGAGCACGTCCTTGTAGCTGGCGGCGGAGCCGATACAGGTCACGATGCCCTCACCCACGCGGGCGATGACGGTCTCCTCCGTGGCGCCACCGATGAAGCGGTCGAGGTTCGTGCGGACGGTCACACGAGCGCGGACACGGAGGGAAATACCATCGCGCGCCACGGCGTCGATCTTGCCGCCCTTGCCCATGTCGGCGCCGGGGCAGTCGATGACCTTTGGATTGATGCTGGTACGCACGGCTTCGATCACTGTTTTGCTCGTGCCTTTGACGGCGAGGTCGATGGCGCAGGCGCGGTTGAAGTCGAGCTCAATGCCAGCCTTGGCGGCGGCGATGAGTGAGAGCACGACCTGGGTGATGTTGCCCCCGGCAAGGTAGTGAGCCTCCAGTTCGTTGGTGCCCACGCTCAGGCCTGCTTTGACCGCAGTGATGCGGCTGTCCACGATGAGGGCATTGGGTACGCCGCGGAACCACATGGCCAGCAGGGTGGGGATGCCGACAGGGGCGTTCGAGACGAGGGCGCGCAGCCAGAGTCCGAAGAACTTCAGCAGGACCAGCAGGAAAATAAGTCCGAAGATGACTGCAATACCAATTCCGATGATCGGGAGCATTTCCATGGTGCGATGTAGGTCAGGGGATAAAGCGACTTTCAGTTGACCGGAGGGTCAGCCAAAACAGTGCTTGGATTGAGGCTTTTACGACGGATGCAGAAGGGAATCAACCCTTGATGCGTAAACACGGAAAACGAAAAACGTTCGATCTTTTTCGGCGATGGTCTCACTTTTTTTCAGAGCGATTGCTGTTGAGCGTCTGATGGGGTTTGACGTACGATTCTTTAAAAATGACAAGAATCCTGACTCTCTCCGTTCTCGCCTTCTGGGTCGTGATGACGGTGCTGTTGTTGCGGATGGTTTATTTCCCTGACCAGTCTCGCTATGTCGAGGTGCCAGCGCGGCGCATCATGAAGAGTTTCCTGGAGGGCGGAACCACGATCAACACCCTGCATATTTACCACAAGGACAAGAAGCTGGGCAATGCCTCGGTGAACGCCCGTCGCATCCCCGACAAAGAGGAGCGCTACCGGGTGCACCTTTCTGGCTCACTGGACAAAGGGGCCTTGGAATCGGTGGAGGGTCAGGTGAGCTGGCGGCTGGAGGTGGATGTGATCAACATGGAGCAATGGGGCGGGGCCAGAGGGCAGGTTCGGTTGATTGACACCGGCATAGTGCTGGACTTCGAGTGGCCCAAAGATCAACGGATGCCCACGTTCACACTGAAGCAGAAGGACATGGTCGTGGCGGATGACGAGTCCATCCGGCCCTTGGTGGCGTCGTTGATGGGGCAGGGGGCTGCAGGTGGTCTGGGACTGCCTGGCGGCATGGGCGCCACTCCTGAGGCAGCCATTGCCGCGCTCATTCGCATGAAGGCCATGGAAGGAATGATGATGCTGGCGGGCCAGAACCGGCACGCATACCTCATGGAATTCTCCGCCATGGATCAGTGGAAGGCTCGAGCGTTTTTCACGGATGCTGGCGAGCTGGCGCTGGTAGATCTGCCTGAAGGCTACCGTCTTGTAGAGCCGGTGATCTACGGGCTGGTGCCTGAGTATAATGAAGATGACGAGGTGCCGGTGGAGCCCCAGCCGGGCGAAGCACCGATACCGGCCGCTTCACCGCAAATCGAGGTGGGGAGCAAGTCGTCATAGCAACTCGCGAAGGCCGGACTTTGCATTCGGGCGAATCCAGCTATGAGAGAGAGTGTCAGTTGTCAACGGCACCCCACAAATTCGACCAGGACAGATCACATCAGAGCAGGGAAGGAAGATCAGAAGAGGCAAGGCACATGATTGAAATCAAGGATCTCACGATGGACTATGGAAATTTCCGGGCCCTGGACGGACTTTCCCTCAGCATCCCGCAAGGGGAGTTCTTTGCCTTCCTCGGACCCAACGGGGCAGGGAAGACCACGGCGATCAAGCTCCTCACGGGATTGATGAAACCTGTGAAGGGCACGGTGCTTCTGGGCGGGCATGACATCCAGAAAGACCCGCTGCTGGCCAAGGCCCTGCTGGGCTATGTGCCGGACGTGGCTGTGTTTTACGAGAAGCTCACGCCCCTGGAGTTCATGCGCTTCATTGCCGACATCTTTGACATGGACGAGGCGCGGGCGGAGAAAACGGGGCACGAGCTGTTTCACAAGTTCTCCCTCACCAGCTACGCGCACCAGCGCATTGAGAACCTCAGCCACGGCACGCGGCAGCGGCTGGCCATTGCGGCAGCGCTGCTCCATGAGCCCAAGGTCTTCATCATTGATGAACCCATGGTGGGGCTCGACCCCATCCATGCCCGCACGGTGAAGCGGGAGCTGAAAGAGCGCAGCCGGGCCGGAATGACGGTGCTCATGAGCACCCACCTGCTGAACATCGCTGAAGAGCTTGCGGACCGTATCGGCATCCTGCATAAGGGGAAGCTCATCGCCCTCGGCACCATGGATGAAATTCACCAGGTGCGCTCGACCACGGGCAAGAGGCTGGAGGAGGTGTTCCTCGAAATGGTTACGGACGAATCCGAAGAAACGGCAGTGCCAGGAGCAATATGAGTCAGACGAGAACTTTCATCATCATGGGCGTGGCCGGTTCCGGCAAAAGCCTCATCGGGCAAAAATTTGCAGATGCCATCGGCGCGGATTTTGGAGACGGGGACGACTTTCATCCTGAGGCCAACAAAGCGAAGCAGGCGGCGAAAATTCCCCTCACGGATGAGGATCGCTGGCCCTGGCTTCAGAGCATGCGTCGGCGGATCGAGGAGAAACAAGCCGAAGGCCGGGACTACGTGCTCGCCTGCTCCGCGTTGAAGGCCGTGTACCGCGACCTGCTGCGGGGTGGTGACTCCCGGGAGGCCTTGGAGTTTGTCTACCTGAAAGGGTCCAAAGAGGTGATTGGTGAGCGTTTGAATGCCCGCAAAGGACACTTCATGCCGCCATCGCTGCTGGACAGCCAGTTCGCGACGCTGGAGGAGCCTGAAGATGCGATCGATGTCGATGTCAGCCAGACGCCGGATGAAATCGTGGCAGACATCGTCCGCGCCATCGGTTAGGGTCGGCGAAAGTTGATCCATGGCAGACGTGAACCTGACATTTTGGGGCTGGGAAGCACCGGTTTTGGAAAAAGCCGTCGCGGAGTTGCAACGCGGGCGTCAATCCGGTCCGCTGGACCTGGCAGACACCCTCATCATCACGCCCACTGCGGAATCGGTGCGGCGATTGAGAGAAGCCCTCGCCGTGGCAGCGGGGCAGCGGGACAGCGCCGTCATGGCGCCGCACCTGTGGCATCCGGCGCTGGCCTTCCAGCCCCGGGTTCGAGGGGCCAATCTGGTCTCGCCCCTGCAGGCGCAGGCGGCCTGGACGCAGGTGCTGCTGGAGGCACCTTTGCCGGAGATGAGCGCGCTTTTCCCTGTGCAGCCGGAGCAGCAGGATCTGGCCTGGGCCTCAGCCGTGGCGCAGACGCTGGGCACCGTGAAGACGACACTGGGGGCGGGGGGCTACACCCTGGCCAGTGCGGCGGAGGTGCTGGCAGAGCTGGATGATCCCCTGCGCTGGCAGAACCTAGCCACGCTGGAGCAGCAAT
>JBGGMQ010000698.1:0-7618 GCA_041287975.1 Verrucomicrobium sp.
GGCATGGCTTCATGGTGCTGTTTGATGCGGCATTCAAAGTCGTCTCTTACGCACGGGTCGACGAAGCGGACTACTACCTGTCGGGAGACGCGTTGAAACTGGGGGATGCGTTGATCGTCAATTTCTCGAATCACGACGAACGGACGAGATACAAAGGCTATCTGGTGGACGGTGCCTGTCTCGAATATCCCTTTGAAGACCGCATTTCCGAAGCCGACTGGGAATCAGGCGCTTTTCGAAAAGCCAAGTGAGCGGGAGTCGGCGCCACCTGCCGGTCTTAGGAAAACACCACCGTCTTGTTGTGGTAGACCAGGACCTTGTCCGTGACATGCCACCAGAGGGCCTTGGCCAGGACAGTCTTTTCCAGGTCTTTCCCCAAGCGGACCAGATCTGCCACGCTGTCTTCATGGGACACTCGCATCACGTCCTGATGAATGATGGGGCCCTGGTCGAGTGCCGCCGTTACATAGTGACTGGTGGCACCAATGATCTTTACCCCGCGCTCATAGGCCTGGTGGTAGGGCTTGGCCCCCACGAATGCCGGCAGGAAGGAGTGATGAATGTTGAGAATGTGGTTGGGAAACTCCCGGATGAGATCCTCGCTGATGATCTGCATGTAGCGGGCCAGCACCACGGTATCCACCTGGTGCTCCCGCAGCAGGGCGATCTGGGCCAGCTCCTGGTCCTTCTTGTTCGCCGGGTTGATCGGGAAGTGATGGAAGGGGATGCCGAAGCGTTCGGCAGCGGGACGAAGAATCTCGTGATTGCTGACGATCACCGGGATGTCGACCGGGAGTTCTCCCGACTCGTGCCGGGAAAGCAAGTCATACAGGCAGTGACTTTCCTTGGAGACAAGGAGCGCCACCCGCTTCCGGTTGCTGGCGAAATGCAGTTGCCAGAGCATTTGATGCTTCTGACCCAGAGGGGCGAACTTGGCCGCGATGTCCTCCTTCAGCAGGGTGAACTTCTTCAGTGACCATTCCACCCGCATGAAGAAGAGATTCTCCGGCGGATCAATGTGCTGCTCCAGGTCCAGGATGTTGCCCTCGTGAGCAAAGATGAAGCCAGTCACGGCGTGCACCAGACCCGGTTGGTCCGGGCAGTGGATCAACAGCGTGGCAGTGTCAGAGAGGGCGGCAGACATGGGGGAAAGCCGACCTGGCGACAGACTGCGAAACGTGGCCAATCTCTGCACCACATGGTGCGAGAGAAAGTGCGCGGGAAGGGACTCGAACCCTTAAGCCTTTCGGCACAAGATCCTTAGTCTTGCGCGTATACCAATTCCGCCACCCGCGCTGGTCGAGAGGGGCTTTTTATGTACCCGAGACCGCGAAATGTGCAAGCATCTTTTGCAAAGATTCCGCCAGCTTTTTTTGGCGGGGTGCCAGCGCGAGGGGGAATACCTCCGGGGCGGTGTGCGCTAGCCCCGGCCTCACTTGGCAATCCCCGGCACCTTTTTTGGGCAATTGCAACGCGTTCATGCTCAACCCGGAGTCACGGTGCATCCTCATTTTGCCCTGGAACGCAAATCCCGCCGGGGTGCGGCGGGTTCACTGTCGAAAGCTGTGCCTGGCTTCCGGGCCTCAGCGTGGATCGCGTCCCGTCATTTCCACGAACTGCTGACGCAGGCTGTGGCAGCGTTCTGCCCATTCGCCCAGGTCTTTTTGCAACTCCATGACTTGCTTCTCCAGCCACAGGCAGCGCTGCTTCAGGTTGGCGTTGGCTTCGCCTGTGCCATACTCCTCACCATAGGCGAGGCTGATTTCCTGAGTCCCTCTCACCCGGTGGGGGCTGGCTTTGAAGAAGGGGAGATCGCTCAGACGCGTCTTGCTGCCTTCCACTGTGTTGATCACGGTGACGTTTTCGTCGATTTCCCCGGTGGCGAGGAATTCTTGCAGCGTACCCACACTGGTCGGGCCGTAGAGGAAGTTGTCTGACATCTCCACCAGCCAGTCCATCTGGAGATCCGCCACCATGGGCGCTCGCATCCATGACCTGCGGTCGTCATTGGACACCCGATCCATGGGTGAAATTTTTGCCTCAGCAGCCCAGATCCTCAATTGGTCGAGCGGAGCTGGACCAAAAATTTCGTTGCCGGCCACCTTGAGTAGATACCACTGATTGCCATCCATAAAAATCATCCTACTGGAAACGTCCTTCGCCAGCCAAGACAAAAATGCGAGGCCTGCGATGCGCGTATCACTTTCATGGTGGTTTTACGCAAAGGCCTTCGTTATGCTGCAGACATGGTAGAGACACTTCCCGATGGATTACGGAAACACATCTGGCTCCCGCTGGTTTGTGGCTGTCTGCTATCGGGCTGCAACGCCGTCCCCATCACAGACGCCCACTCGGTCCCAACCATAGGGGGCTTGCCGCAAGCAAAACCCAAGGTGGACCCGGATGCCATCCTCTCCATGACCTATGCTGAGGCGAAGAAGATCAGTCCCAAGAATCTAGAAGTCCCACCTTTCTACAAAATCGCGGCCGATGAGATCACCGTTCTGAAGAGTGATGCCGCCGGGAACCCCGTGCGTGTGCGGGCCAAGGGCAAGGTGTTCATGCAAGTGGACTTTCGTGAGCAACTCATCACCCTCGGCCAGGAGGCCTACATCGAGTCCGGCGGGGAGCTCATCGTCCGGGGTAAACCGCTCCTCAAGCGTGGTCGCACCGTGGTGGAGGGTTTGACGGACTACACCGTCTTCTACATCAAGGGGCTGCGCCTTCAGGTCATCGGCAGCCATCGCAAGGCAACCCAGGATGCGTCTGGCACACCGATTGTGATGCCTGAGTGGAAGCGCTCCTGGAAGGAGGGGCCGAACCCTCTGCTGCCAGCCCTCTCACCTGAGGATGTGCCCCGGGAGATTCGCGCCTCACCCTTGCTTCCGCCTGCCGATGGAGCCGACGAAACGCCCAGGATGCTGCCTCCGAATGCCCAGCCGGCGCCTACGGAATCCGTCGCACCCAGGGAAAAGGAAGCTGCCAGCACTCCGCCCGCGAATGAAGAAACTCCTCCCGGTTGATGCGCCAAAGGGCCCAAGTTATTTCCGGCCCCCGTCGGGAAGGGTTCTCTCGCAGTTGTCTGAGTGATTCCCCAAGGACCGACGTTTGTGTTTTGTCGCCGTCAGGGATGCTGGTGGCGGCACTGAACTTCCTCTTTGGATATGAAAAGCCGTCGTCAATTCCTCCAATTCGCTGCGCAAGGCATGGGTGCCCTGGCGCTCACTCCACTCACCTCTGTCATGGCTGCGGCTTCCGCAGCTCCGGGCAGCAAGTATTGCTTTTTTACGAAGCACCTTCAGGGGCTGAGCTTCGAGGAAATCGCCGAGCATGCTGCGAAACTCGGCTTCGATGGCATTGAGGCCCCTGTGCGGCCGAAGGGGCATGTGGAGCCCGAGCGGGTGGAGGAGGATCTGCCAAAGCTGGTCGACGCACTGAAGAAGCACGGCCTGGAGATGACCATTCTCACTTCTGGCATCAATGAAGTTTCTCCCGCCCAGTACACGGAGAGAGTTCTTCGCACGGCGAAATCCCTGGGGATTGCGCGGTACCGCATGAACTACTGGAAGTATGACTTGAAGCAACCCCTCTGGCCTCAGCTCGACAAGATCAAGGCTTCCGTGAAGGATCTGATTGTCCTGAGCAAAGAGATCGGCATCCAGCCGCTCTTTCAGAATCACCACGGCAAGGACTATGTGGGGGCGCCCGTCTGGGATGTCGCCCTGATGATGCGGGACTATCCAGCCGCCGACTGGGGTTTTGCGTTCGACATCCTGCACGGTTCGGTCGAGGGCGGCACCTCCTGGCCCATCGAGTACCAACTGGTTCGCGAGCGGCTCGGAGCGGCTTATTTTAAAGACTACCGCTGGGAGGCCGGCAAGGCTGCCGTGGTGCCGCTTGGAACGGGCATGGCTCCCGGCAAGGAATATGCACGTCTGTTGAAGCAGAGCGGTTACACTGGCCCCATCAGTCTGCATATGGAATACTTGAAGGATAAACTGGACAGCAAGGCTGCGGTGCAGGAGGCGTTCGATGCCACCAAGCGGGACCTGGCCGTGCTGCGCGAGTGGTGGGCTTGATCCCGGTTCCCCATTTTCTCCCAATTAGGATCCATCCCGTTATGAGCATCCTTCGCTACCTTGCCCTTGGCGTGTTCGTCATCTCATGTCAGGGAAGAGCTTGGGCGGGGGACTGGCCGCAGTTTCTTGGGCCCACGCGCCAGGGGATCGCGTCCGATGGAGAAGTCGTGGCCCAGAGCTTTCCATCTTCCGGACCCAAGTTCCGCTGGAAAGCTTCCGTGGGGACAGGCTTTGCCGGCCCTGTGGTGTATGACAACAAGGTGGTGATCTTCCACCGCGTGGATGATCAAGCGCTCGTCCAGTGTTTGGACGGTGCCACAGGGGTGGAGATTTGGCGCTATGCTTACAGGAACGCCTTCAAGGACAGCTTCGGTTTCGATAATGGTCCCCGGGCCTGTCCCACCATCGCCAAAGGGCGGGTCATCATCCATGGAGCCGAGGGCCTGGTGCAGGCATTGGATTTCGTCACGGGTCAGCCGCTGTGGAGTTTCGACACGGTAAAGGAGCTCCGTTCCCCTCAGGGATTCTTTGGCCGCGTATGTCCACCGCTGGTGGAGGACGGCAAGGTCATTTTGGAGGCCGGCGGCAGCAATGGGAAAGGCGGGGCCGGTCTGGTGGCCTTGAACTTGAGCGATGGCAAGCTGGCGTGGCAGGCGCTGGCGCAAGAGGCCAGCTACGCCGCACCCATCGTCAAAAAGGACGCTCCGTTTCCAGCTTTGGTCTGCTGGATGCGCGATGACCTGATCGTGGCGAACCTTGGTGATGGCAGCATCAAGTCCCAGCTCCGGCTGCGCTCAGAGATGGATGCGTCTGTGAATGCGGCCACTCCCATCTGGTGCGGTGACGACAAGCTCTTTACCTCCGCCTGCTACGATGTGGGTGCCAATCTCTGGCAGTGGAAGCCCGAGGGCAAGTTCACAAAGATCTGGCACAAGGACGAAGTGCTCGATGCTCATTACAGCACTCCTGTGTATGCCGATGGCTACCTCTATGGCTTCCACGGTCGTCAGGAGTTCGGCCAATCCCTGCGCTGTATCCGCGTGGCGGATGGCAAGCTCATGTGGGAGTCTGGCCGCGTGGCCGGGGGCACGCTCCTGCGAGTAGGAGAGACGCTTCTCGTACTCACAGAGAGCGGCGAACTCTGGCTTGTGGACGCCTCACCGCTAAAGTTCAACCGTCGCGGGCAGGAGCAGATTCTGCGGGCTGGACATCGCTCGCATGGGGCGTTTTCGAATGGAGTCTTTTTCGCCCGGGATGATCGGTCCTTGGTGGCGGTGGATTTGAGGGCGAAGAGCGAGTGACCTCCCTCTGCATTCCCTGCCTACAAACCAGGAGGATGGCGAACCATGCAGCCTTTCGCAGGGCGGGGTTTCATGCTCCAACGAGGGCCTTCGTTCTGCCCGTGGTATCCAGTATCCAGTCGGAGGCCGCCGATGGTGCAGAAGACATGGCCCTTTTTGGCGTAGATCGTGATCCATTTACCTTCGCCCGGTTTGCCGTAGCTGCGGAACTCATCGGATGCCATGGTGCCCTTGAGCAGCCCCGCATGGTAGAGCACGTAAGACAGTGTACCTGAGCAGTCGTAGCCAACGTCCTCAATACGACGATGTCCGCCGCCATAGATATAGGGCTTGCCCTGGAGCCGGTTCCCGGCCCCGATCGCCCGTTTCACGGCCTCAGGTGCGCTGGTGGGGATAAAGGCGACGTTGCCTCGCATGATGGCCGATTTGCCGGGCACGAACTTATACTCGTAAGACTTCGGCGCACTGCTGCTGCTGCAACTCGCGAGCAGGAGTGCCATGGCAAAAAGGAAAATGGGAGCGAGCCGCGACACAAGGTTGATTAAGACATCTTAAGGGAATTTGAATGAGCTGGCGAGTTCAATTTCAGGCAAGCTCACCGGCGTATGCTAGGTTTCGGTTCACATGCGGATTGCTGAGATATTTTTTTCTGTGCAGGGCGAGGGCAAGCTGACGGGGGTTCCCTCCGTGTTTGTCCGCACGTCCGGCTGCAATCTGCGCTGCCGTTGGTGCGATACCCCCTATGCCTCCTGGCAGCCTGAGGGTAATGAGATGAGCATCGCGGAGATCGTTGCCGAAGTGGACAGCCATCCCACCCGTTTCTGCGTGGTCACAGGGGGGGAGCCCACCATCGCCAAAGGCATTGCGGAGTTGCTCCAGACGCTGCGGGACAAGGGGAAGCACATCACGATCGAGACCGCTGGCACCATCATGCCGAATGATCTGGCCTGCGATCTGGCTTCCCTGAGCCCCAAACTCTCCAACTCCACTCCAGACGCCGAGGTCGGCGGAGCCGCCTGGCGTGATCGCCACGAGAAACTTCGCTGGCAGCCCGACATCCTTAGAGCTTGGGCAGACTCCTACGAGCACCAGTTGAAGTTTGTGGTCTCCGACGTGCAAGACCTCACGGAAATCGAGGCCCTCCTGTCCGCCTCCAAAGTCGTCACCGCTCCCGAGAACATCCTCCTGATGCCCGAAGGCCGCGATCAGGCCCGCCAACAGGAACTCGCTCCCCGAGTCGTGGAGTGGTGCAAAGAGCGCGGTTGGCGCTACTGCACCCGCTTGCACATCGACCTCTTTGGGAACAAACGAGGCACGTAGTTCGGTAAATCGGTAAGACAGTAAGTCCAGTGCGTCAGTGACACAGGCATCTTGCCTGTTTGTGCCACCGGCGTCCCGCCGGTCTGCGTCAGTCCACCTTCCCAATACCCAATCCACTTCAAAGCGTGAACGAAGAGGGTGGGAGTTCCGCATTTATGCGGGTCACTCGAAAAACCACCCAAGACACCATCCTATCTAACCGCTCATCATTCTCTTTAACCACAGAGAACACAGAGGTTCACAGAGATGGATCTCCAACCCAGAACGCTTCCCCCCCCCTTAAATCAAAATCCTCTGGGGTTGAAAAAGAATCGTCCAACCTCTGTCCACATCACCCCCCCCAATAAAAAACCCGACCCAAGTTTCCTCGGGCCGGGTTGATTAAATTAGAAACTCTTCTTTCTTCTCTCCCGCAACTACGAACCCGCAGGCTTCTTTGGCTCGCTGGTGTTGGCGGTCTGAGGCTGATGGGAATTCACTTCAATAAGATCGCGAAGGATGTTCACGGTCTCCAGCTTCACGGGCTCAATGCCGAAGGGAAACTGGCTGTTGTCGAAGGCATCGTCGTCATCGTCACTGGTGGCCATGCGCATGCCGGTGGTCTGCTCCTTGGTGAAGCTGGACTCCTTGACGAGTGCTGAGGCATCCACGTTGTCCAGAGTCAGGCGATACTGCTCAAAACCCTGCTTGTTCTGTGTGGCAACAGTTTCGGTGCGGCGCTTGCGTTCTTCTTTGCGAGCCTCAGACCGGGCCTTGTTCTCATCAAGTTCCTTCTGCCGATCCTTCTCGTTCAGACTCACGGAATTCTTGTCCAGACGCTCTTTGATGCGCTTGGTATCCTCAATGACGTACTGGAACTCCGGATTGGCGTCCATGCGTGTCTTCACGCGGGAGTTCAACTCGACGAGCGGAAGAGGA
>JBGGMQ010000699.1:0-2782 GCA_041287975.1 Verrucomicrobium sp.
GCGAGGAGCCAGCAAGCTCGGCCCACAACTTATTTGCCCACAGCCCAAGTTTGCCGAGCCAAGCGAGGCTACCCTGGGTACTCGCGACACGATCCTCAGTCGCGAAGGTCGCACCTCTTTCCTCTAACCTTGAAGCACCCAAAGCCGATCTGTAGTTTCAGTTTCAAGTATTCAGTTTTCAGCCGTCTCGCAGTTGCGCCCCTCATTCCCCTAACCCTCAACTCCTAACCCAAATCCCAATTTCGTTAACTTCGTTAATTCTGTCTAAAATCAGCCTCTGCATTCTCAGTCTCTGTGCCTCTGTGGTTAATCCTGCCCCCCACCTCCCCCCGACGCCCTCTCCCCTCACTGCCGCCCCGCGCAAACCTCGCCAGCACCACATCCCCTGCGCCACAACCGCCCTCGTAGCAGCTCCCCACTCCGCCGGCAAAGTTCGCCTGCCAGGGGTTCCGCGTGGGCCAGCCTGCGCCGGCGCTGGAGCCGGTGATGTACAGGTCGCCGTTCGCGCCGAGGCAACCGGCGCGACCATAGTCCCACTTGGCGCCGCCCAACCTTGTCGAGTAGATCAGGCGGCTCAAATCCGGGTGCAGCAGCACGAGCACCGCATCGTTGTCCCCTCCAGGAGCAGACTGAAACGCGTCCGCGGTGCAGGGGAAGTCATCCGAATTTGACTGGCCCGTTACATAGACGCGTCCTGCACGATCAACGCTAATACCATCGAACCCCTCCTCCCTCAAGCCGCCGAGCAGCGTGCTGGCGACGAGGTTGCCCATCGCGTCGAAGCGCGCCACCAGCGCGTCGGTTTTGCCCCCACCGAACTTGGTCTGAAGAGCCCCCGTCGTGACAGGCAGATCATCCACGGTGGTGTCCTGGCTGATCACCGCGTTGCCCGCGGAATCCAGCGCGAGATTGTGCGTGCTGCACCCTCCGGAATCCCCCGGTCCGCCGAAATACGTGGCCCACTGCAGGGAGCGGCCATCGGCATTTACCTTCACCAAATACGCGTCCTGCCCGCCGTGATACTTCCGGTCATAGGCACCCGGCGTGGTGGCGATGTCCGCAGACTTCGTCCAGAAGAGCAGGCAGGGCCGCCCCTCTGCATCCACCCGCACGCAGGCCTCCTTCTGTTCGTCATCGCTGCCGCCCAACCAGGTGGCCCACAAGACAGAGGCACCATCCGCTGCGATCTTGATCACCCCATTGTCCCGTCCGCCCGGCCTCGTTGACTGGAAGGTATGAGCAAACCACGCCGTCGGCAGCTCCGGCTCCCCGGCTCGCGGAGCGCTCTCACAGGCGAGGTGAGTGAAGACATTCCCCTGGGCATCCAGGTCGAAATCGCGGCACAGCGAGCCGGTCCCCACATAGCTCGCCCACACCAGCGCAGAACCGTCCGGCTTCAACCTCGCGACAAAGCCGTTGTTCTGTCCGTAGATGCCCGCATCGATGCCGCGGAACGTGGGCTGAAAGGCGCCCGTCGTCACCGGAAACTCCGGACCCGCGCGTCCGCAAACATAGACAAACCCGGCCGCATCCACCTTGATGCCATAGCCCCGATCATAGTTCGGCCCCCCGAGATAAGTGGACCACAGCAGCTTGCCCCCGGGGTCAAACTTGCTCACGAACACATCGCAATGCCCGCCGCTCCCAATGTCCTTGCCACCCTGGTTGTAAGAGCGGTCAAACGCGCCTGGCGTCGTGGGAAAATCCACCGACGTCGTCCCGCCGGTGACATAGGCATTACCCGCCGCGTCCACGCAAATATCCCGCGCCTGATCCCAGCGCGCAGCACCCCCGAGATACGTGGAATACGCGAGTTGACACGTTTTCTCCGCCGCAGGAAGGGACGCGGTAGTGAGCCCCGCGCAGGCGTAGATGATACAGACAGTGACGCACGCTGAGAAACGCGCAGTGGCGAAGCGGACCGACCTTTGAGGCAGGGATGGAACGGAGGGGGCAGTCATCGGCTGGGCATGCGAAGCAGTGTAATCAATCGATCAAACAAAAGTCTGGGTGGGATGATTCGGGTGAGTGTCGCATTAGAGTCGGTTTCAAAGCATTGATCAATGCTTCATTTGCAGCGATGGACGAAGGGAGAGGCGCGCGATTTTTTCGTAGAGGGCGCGGATGCGAGGTGGGTAGGTCCAGGTGGGCCGAAGTTGAGGAGCGAAGGTCCGCCCCATACCGGCCGGGGTCGAAGCCCCTGGGAATGGCAAGTGAATAGCTGAGGTCTGAAAGCCCGACCCATTCAGTGTAGCGCTGACCATGGCCTGAAAATACGGGCTTGGTGGATCTGGGGTGTTGGCGGAGACGTGTTAGTGGCACGAACTGATATGAGCCGACTGAAGTCGGCACTCCAACCCTCTCCGTCCATGCCACAAGGCTGGAGACCGACAAGCCCAAGGAAAAACCTTCAATGTGGCGCGACTGAGCAAGGTAAACCTTGTACTCCGAACAGCTTCCCACCTCGCGCCCACCAAGAACCAAGAACCAAGAACTCCACCATCACGCCTAACTCCATCCCAATTCCGTTAATTCTGTCTAAAAGATCATCCTCTGTATTCTCATCTTCATTCTCAGTCTCTGTGCCTCTGTGGTTAATCCTAAACCCACTCCCACCCAGACGCCCTTTCCCCACCTCTCCCCTCACGCCATCAGACTCGTCCTGCACAGTCCCGCGTACAGTCCATCATGCGTGATCAACTCATCATGCGTACCGCTTTCCACGACGCTGCCTTTCTCCAGGACATAGATGCGATCCGCATTGCGCACGGTGCTCAGGCGG
>JBGGMQ010000700.1:0-2651 GCA_041287975.1 Verrucomicrobium sp.
AAAACCGGCGTCGCCCTTGGGCAGGCGCCAGCGCTTGCCGGAGTCGTCGGTGAAGATGACGGAGGCGGCATCACTGCTCAGCACCCCGGCAGGGATGGCGGTGTGCGTCTTGGAGTGCTCCAGCAGCTTGGTGTCGGCCACGGCCTTGAGCTTGAGCTCGGCGTCCAATTCATAGTAGCCGATGTCCTTGCCGCCAGGAGCCTGGGCGGCGAAGGCAAGCGTGCGCTTGTTTTCTGCACGGGCGCGAATGACGCCACCTGCCACGTTGTCATCGCCCACCTTGGCCACTCCGGCGAAGATCGCGTCGGTTGTCGTGTCGCGTTTGTCTTCGTTGCGGTATTGGAAATAAGCCGTGGCTTTCTCCAGCGCGGTGCTCGAGGTCAGGCGGACCCAGGCACCTTTGATGCTGCTGAGGTCGACCCACTGATAGCCGGTTTTTGCCTCAATCTCGCTGGCCTTGGTCCAAGTGCCGTTTCCAGCTTCGTCAACTTCCACAGTGATCTTGGCGGAGCCGGGAGCGGTCACGTTCAAATGCAGGCCTTTGTGATCATACCCGCTGAAGAGGTAGGGCTCTGAGGCCTCGCCTGCTTTCACGGGCTCATTCATCCACACCGCGCCACGTCCGATGACGGGACCCAGGTGGTCCAGTTGCTTGGGCTCCACGAACCAGAGGTTCGACTGGGACTGCGGGGCGGCGACTTCGCCCTTGGCCTTGCGCTTGTTGAGGAACTCATTCTTGGCGGTGTCATCGCAGCCAAAGACCACGCGGTCTTTCCAGAGGGCGAAGTCACCAATGACCTTGAGGTAGTTGGAGCGGGGGGTGATGCCGGCCGAGTTCTTCGAGGAGAAGGTTTTAGGAAACTTCCAGAGCGCGCCGTGCATGGTCATCAGCAGGGAGTCGCCTTCGCCGATCTCGCGGATGCGGGGCCACTCCGTATTCCAGCCGTGGGCACCGTCATAGCTGTGGCTGGACTTGGGCAGGCGGTACACGTGCCATTTGCCCTCCTCCAGCACCTGGAGGATGAGGGAGCGGAAGTCCCAGCCGATGGTCCAGATGGGGTCTTTTTCCGGATGCTCGTTGCCGTAGATGCCGCCAGGACCCGTTACTTCCGTGAACTGGTTGCGACGGATGAGGGTCCACTTGTCTGCCTTGCCATCCCATTCGGCGAGGGCACCGGAGGGTACGGTGGGGTCGGTGACCACTTTCTTGTCGCGGTCGCCGTTGTTGGCATAAACCAGACGGCCTTGGGTGGAGTACAGGCCTTTGCCATGGTAGCCTGGGAGGTCTGCCTTGCGGTTCGTGGTCTTCTTGGCTTCGTCGGCCCAGAGTTCCGTCACGGCCAGGGATTTCACATCCACTTCATAAATGCCCTCCTCCATGGTGGCGTAGTAGATCTTGCCCGCAGGATCCGTCAGGTGCCGGGCGTTGCCGGTGTGGCGGCCAAACATCACGCTCGGGGGAATGACGCGCACCTTGCGCTCCGCATCGATCGCATACGGCCCAATGAAGAGCTGGTTCGACTCGCGGTGGATCATCCGGTTCGCCGGCGTGCCGCCCACGCTCTCCGGGCGCACGATCTGCTGGAGGTCCGGCGTGATTTCGTAGAGCTTGTCCGAGGAGCCGTTCGGCTGGTGCGGGGCGTAGGTGATTGCCCACAGACGGTCCGCCCAAGGGACCACGGCACCGGTGCCGCACTCTCCTTCGTTGTTGAACATGGCCAGTCCCGGATAAATGCCGGAGATGTTGGCGGGCTCTGCGGCTCTCAAGGAAGAGGCAAGAGCAGCCACCGAAGTGGCCAAAACGGAGGCGCTGAGGAAGCGGGAGAGGGTGGGTGTAAAACGCATGGCTGTGACGAGAGTAGTCTCGCCACAGCCATTTTGGACACGTATTTAAAAATGCGGACCGGGCCTAAAAAAAGAGTCCCAGTCAGGGCTTGGTGATCATGGCCAGCACCTTGGAGAGCTTGACTCCCAAGCGGATGGCGATCATATCCGGAGCCTTTCCGTTGGCATGGAGCCGGTTGATTTCTTTTTGCAAAGGGGCAACTGTTTTGGATGGGGTTTGGTTGGATTTCATAGAGTTACAGCCTTCCACCGCGCCTATTTGGGGTGTTTTTATTTGCGCGGTGTCCTTTTCCTTTAACTAGAGACAACGTGACGCGGTGGGTGTTCAGTTGGGCTGTAGGGAGGGGAGTGCCAGGCTGGCTTTTCTGGCCTCCCCGCGTAGTTCTACCAGGGCGAAGCCCGCCTAAACTAGCGCAGCGCCTCAACCAGCGAAGCGTCTCAACGGGCGAAGCCGAATCTCAACTTTTTCGGCCATTTTTCCCTTGCCAAAATCGGCTTCCTCGGCAGAATCTCCGACTCCGCAACACACGCGGGTGTAGCTCAGTGGTAGAGCACTTCCTTGCCAAGGAAGATGTCGCGCGTTCGAATCGCGTCACCCGCTCCATCTTTTCAGACGAGATGGATTGTCGACCCGCCTTCAACAGGCGGATTTTTCTGGGCGGAGGATTTTGAAGGTCGCAGCTGGCGTCATGCGGCCCCTACGTTTTTGAGTAAACTTATCCACCGCTGCGCCCTCATTTCATCGACTGACCGCCCCACTCACAGCAGCCAGTCGCGGACTCCCTCCAAAAGCCGTGGGCAGCAAA
>JBGGMQ010000701.1:0-7452 GCA_041287975.1 Verrucomicrobium sp.
GTAAAGAGAGCAACAAAAAAGCCGCCCCGGGGAAGGGGGCGGCTTGGTTTTGGGGAAAGATTGGGAAACAGCTGGCAGAAGATCGCTTACCGGGCGGCAGCTGCAGCGGCAGCAGCCGCTTCAGCACGGGCCAGAGTATGAGCACTGGAGGCCATTTCGATGCCTTTGAGGCCGCGATAAACCTTCAGCTTCTTCTCCACCAAGCCGCGACCCACCAGGTTCTGCAGCTTTTCGTAGGACCGTAGTCGAAGCATTTCTTCTCCACCGCTCACCGCATTTTTAAGCTTTAAGTTCTCGTAAACAAGCCCGAACAAGACATTGAATTCATAAGTCTTGCCATCCGAGAGAACATTGACCAATTCATCAGTGACATGGTCAGGAACCCGACGTGAAAAACGTGTTTTTCTTACGGTAGCCATAGACTTGGAGTATAGCACGCCTAGGGTGCCTTGGCGAGTCTTTGTTTGACTTTGCGGGAAAAATCAGGCCATTTTGGGCCAATCACCCCTCATCCGAAAGACGTACGTCCTCGCACCGTTCTGGGCCGTTTCTTCACTTGCTGGTAAAGTTTGCCACCGCCTCCAGCTCACTGCCATCGGATTTGAGGAGATAGACTTCCTCGCTGGCAGCGAACGGGTTGGACTCAAAGCGATCCTCCAGATCGGCCGCAAATTCTTCCATGGTAGCAGCACCCGTCGGGAAAACATAAAGGGAGTTCCGATCCGGAGTCACGACCCAAACTTCCTTCCCAAATACTTTTTCAAAAATCTTTCCCAAAGAGGGGGCTGTGAGCAGGCAGGCATAGATCGGATCGGCTCCGCGGTACACAGCGTAGGCCACCTTCCCCTTGTCGTTTTTGATCAATTCCGGCTGCAAAGAGGCGAGTTTCCGGTCGGCTGCCTCGGCGGCTTTCCTCTGAAAAGAGTCCGCACTGATGCCCAGTTTGGCGAATTCAGACTCCGTGTAGGGGATGAGCCGGGAGGTTCCCGGCTCCATCTTCACGGGGTTGAAGACCGTGAATCGAGCTTTACCCAACACCAGGGAGATTCCTGACTTGGCAGCTTTGGGCTCCGGTAGCAGGAGGAAGTTTTCCACACGAATCGGCACCGCCTTGGGCGGACTGGCGGAAGTGGGCTTGTCCTGCGCCGCCAGCCAGACGGGGCTGAAGGCGGCTCCCAGAAGCAGAAGCGCTGTAGTCGTCGAAAGTCTCACGCACTCACGATCACTGCGACGCGACGTTGTTCAACCCCCAAATCAAGCGAACGCGTCACGCTTTCCTCTTGCACGCTTTCAGCGTCAGCCGCATGTGGCGCGCATGATCGCCCACCTGCGCGGCCACCTGGTCGAAGCCCTCCCCAACCAGCTCATCGTGGATGTGAATGGCGTGGGCTACCAGTGTCTGGTCCCTCTCTCCACCTATGACAAACTGGCCGGCAGCCAGGGGGAAGTGCGAGTGTTGACCCATTTGAACATCACCGAGCGGGACCACACTCTCTTCGGCTTCGCGACACACGAGGAGCGCGATCTGTTCCGGCTGCTCATCAACCGCGTCAGCGGCATCGGCCCCAAGATGGCCCTGGCGGTGCTCAGCGGCATGGCTGTCTCCGACTTCAAAGACAACGTCATCCGCAATGACATCGCCGCCCTCTCCCGCATCAGCGGCGTGGGCAAGAAGACCGCCGAACGCATCGTCCTGGAGCTCAAGGACAAGGTCGGCATTGTGGACACCTGGCAGGCCGCCAAGTCCACCAGCGGCAGCCTGGCACCCGATCCCACCCAGGCGGCGCAGACAGATGCGGTGCTGGCCCTCATCGCCCTGGGCTACAAGCAGGCCGACGCCCAGAAGACCGTCCAGGATCTCGTGAAGAAGGCGGGCGGCGATCCTGGCAAGGTCACGGCCGACAAACTGATCCGGGAGGCCTTGCGCTCCTTCTGACGGACACTCGCGAGTTACTTGAGCGACTCCCAGTTTTCCTTCCCAAGGCCTTTCTCGATGAACCAGTCGAGGTTCACCGCCTTGGGATCCATGCCCAGCTTCTTGATGCGCCCCTTGGTGGTGTCCACGAGGTAGTAGCCTCGCATGGGAAATACGCGGCGCGTCCGGTAGTCAAGCGCCCAAGCCATCACGCGGTGCACGCCTGCGGGGAGCTGGTCGAAGCTGAACCGACCACTGAAGCGGGCCAGCCCCTCGTTGGGCAGGTGCCCCTCGGGCACATGAGTGAACTGGAGGTCGCGTGCCATCACCTCGACAAAGTACAACGGCAAACCGGTGACCTGCGTCACGTGGAAAATGTTCCAGTGCCCGTCCTTGGGGTCCTTGTACGTCAGCATCACCGCATCCGCCACCCGCTCCCGGTTGGCCAGGCAGGCATACCCCCACACGGAGCCAAAGGTGCCTTCATCACTGGTTTGCACCACACAAGCTGAGAGCTCCGCAGAGTTACCGCTCAGCAGTTTCGGAGAGAGGCTGAAGTTGTTGAGACGGGAGTTCGTCAGCATCGGCGGACGCAATTGCTTCAGATCATCCGCCTCCCGGGCGAGCGAGCGATTGCCCGCCACATCCCCTTCAACCGTAAGAGGAAGCTTGTAGAACTGGGTGTTGGCCGCCCCGCGAAGACGCGAGGACTCCCACACCGCCATCATGCGCCAGCCAAAGGTCCACGAGATGGCCTGAAGGAAAATCAGGGTGAAACTGCCTGCCGTGAGTGCCTGTAGGATAAACCGGCGCAGACCCGGTCGCTGCAACCACAGGTGGTTGGCCACCATCCAGACCAGCACGACCAAGGCGACCGTGAGCGGCACGGCATGGATGACGTACCGGGCATGCACAGCATTGTCGCCCGTGGACGAGGCCCAAGACCGACCCAGCGAAGTGAGCACGGCTGCCCCGACCGAATAGCCCCCAAAAAGCAGCCACGGGAGCATCTTCTCCCGCAGGTCTTGATCCTTGAAAAAGCGCCACCAGTAGCCCACACACGTCCCGGTGAGAATCAAGGAGACTGCCCCCAGCCAGAGGCTCGTGTGCATGAGCGACAGACTGGAACCCCGGGCCAGATGACAGCCCAGAAACCTCACGACAAACGCCACTGATGTCTTGGGATGGCGCACGAACTCGCCCACATTGCGTCCCATCGTCTGCTCCTCCCCCTGCTTGTAGGCGAACTGCGGATCGACCTCGTTTTTCAGGTTGTGGAAGTACAGGAACAACGACGCCCCGGCCACCAAGCCCCAGGCGATGAGACTGACCGTGCGCTCTGTCCCTGGTCGGAATGCCCCAGACCACCAGATCATGGGCACCATCAGCACCCACAGTAGCAGTCCCGTGGCAAAGCTCTGACTGGCGCACTGGGCGCAGACTACCGCCAGCAAGATTCTCAGCCAGGCGGGCCACTTCTTCTGCAAAGTCACGACCAGCACGGAACTCAGGAAAAAGGCCGGGCACGCCACCTGGAACATCATCGCCCACAACACGATGCGGTACTGCACCGGAGAGAAGATCGACAGGCTGGCAAGCACCAGCAACGGCCACCAGACTGCAAAAGGCGCATGAGTCGTTCTACGAAGCAGCAACCCTACATTGAGGGTGGTAAGGACCAGCAAGATCCAGGACACCCACATTTGCTGGGTGTACTCCCCCGGCCACGCCCAGTGGCAGAGCATGATCACCGCCCGCACAAAGGCCATGCGATGCTCCATCTGCACGGTGAAAAAATCCTGCCAGCTTAGCGTCCCCGCAGCCACCTTGGCATCCATGTGCACGAACATCCAGTCATCGAGGAAAGGGATGTTCACCTTGTACTCCTGAATCATCCGGTTCAGGAAGACCGCCGGCAGCAGGATCAAGAGCCACCGCCCCACGCTCCAGAGCAGGGGCCAACGCAGGGAAGCTCGTAGACGGGCAAAGACAGAATGGGCAGGGATGGGCGAGGCACCGGGCATTTGCCCTTAGCCAATGCACTCTGAGGAGCCGCTGGCAGGTTAATTTTCCCTCATGCCGTGGTCACTGACTGCGCGCTAAACCCCGCCTTCGGAAGCGAGACCGTCATCACCGTGTTGTCGGGAGATGATGCCGCGGAGAGGGTGCCTTTGTGCTCTTCGGCAATCCAGCGGGCGATGCTCAGCCCCAGGCCGCAACCTTCGGCGAGGCTGCCTCGGGAATTGCCACTGCGGAAGAAGCGGTCAAAGATTTTGGGCAGTTCATCGGCACCAATGCCCCGTCCACCGCTGCGCACGGTGATTTGAACCTGATCCCCCACAGATTTCAGGCGGTACTCCACATACCCGTCCTGCCGGTTGTACTTCACGGCGTTGTCTGTGAGGTTGAGCAGGAGCTGGCGCAGGCGATGGCGGTCCCCGCGGATGCGGCAGTTGGGGACTTCCACGTGATCCGTCACCTGGAGGCCCAGTGTCTGGCCAAGAATGGCAGCCTCGCCCGCAGCGTCACGGAGCAACTCACCCATGTCGATGTCCTCCACCATCAGATGAATCTGATGAGCATCGGCCTGGGTCAGAAAAGTCAGGCCGGTCACGATGCGGTTCAGTCGTTCGATTTCATCCAGCCAGTTCGCCACCTTTTCCAGGTGAGCGTCCGGCAGACGTGTATCCATGAGCGTCTGCTCGAAACCATTCCGCAGAATCGTGAGGGGCGTTTTCAGTTCATGCGAGGCATGCAGGGTGAAATCGCGCACCTCCTGGAAAGCCTTGTCCAACCTCCCCGTCATGTCGTTGAGGACAGAGGTCAGGCGGTCCAGTTCATCGCCCGTGCCACGAAGGGGGATCTGCTCATGCAAACTGTCCTGCGTGATCTTCTCTGCGGCATTGGAAAGGGCCGTGATCGGCGACAATGCGCTGCGGATCAGCCACCAACTGACCGCACCGAGGAGCAGCACGGGCACACAGGAGGCCGCAGCCGCAGCGAGGAAATAAGACCAGTCTGCCGTGCCGGTGTTGGCAAGAGGGCCACCTTCACGTGCCAGTTCCACCCAGGTGAAAAGGACGGAAATGACCCCGGCGAGGAGGAAAAGACAGGTGTGCGCCCAAAAGAGCCGGGTACGCAGGGACCGCTTCATGGTTGCTTGTCACTCATGAGGTAACCCACGCCCCGCACCGTGTGCAGGAGGGGGACTGAGTGACCATGATCGATCTTGTCCCGCAGCTTGCGGACATAGACATCCACCAGATTGGTCCCGGGATCAAAGGAGTAGTCCCACACCAAACGAAGGAGCATGGTGCGGTTGCAGACATTGCCAGCATTTTGCATGAGCACCTGTACCAGGCGGAATTCACGCGGGCTGAGCTCAATGGACTTGCCAGCGCGCTGGGCGACGCGATGAGGCACATCAAGCGTCAAATCCGCCAAACGCAGGAGGATGGCTCCGTTTTCCCCTCCCCGACGCGCAATCGCCCGGATACGGGCCACCACTTCACCAATGGAGAAGGGTTTGGCCATGTAATCATCAGCGCCTGCGTCCAGACCACTGATGCGGTGATCGACATCCCCACGAGCGGAAAGCATGAGGACGGGCGTGGAGTTGTGCATCGAGCGTAATTGCGTCACCACTTCCAGGCCATTCATCCCCGGCAGCATGATGTCCATGATAATGGCGTCATAGGCTTGGGTGCTGATCTGCTGCACGGCCTCGTCGCCGCGCTGGAGAACTTCCACGCTCCAGCCAGCTTCAACGAGGGCCTCTCGAAGGGCCTCCGCAGTTCGGGCGTCATCTTCCACTACCAGAATGGTCATGGTTTGAACTTGGGGTGGGCGGGGCTCGGTTTCAGTTTTCACGGGTCGGACGAAGCGTCCGGTGATCAGACCACGGGGTCCAGAGAAAAGCCCAAAAACCAATTGAGGATGAAGCAAGTTTCATGGGCCGTCGGGAGGAGCTACTGTTCCTGTTTGCGCCTTGCCGCATGCATGCGGTGGTGCTGAATTTCTTCAGGAGTCAGCACCCCGTCGTCATTGTCGTCCGCCGCATTGAAGCGGGTCTGCAGTTGCGCCACGGACAATCCACGCCCCTTGCTGGCGGCCACAAACTCGGGCCAGTTCATGTCATGGCGCGGCACCGCTTGTAGTTTGTTCTTCTTTTTGTTCTCGACCTTGGGTTCGAAGAACCACCAGACACAGGAAGAGCAGAAGAAGGTGGCCCCAAGGAGCATTGAGATGCGAAGCAGGATCATCATTCGGCAACGGATTGGGAACACCGCGAGACTGCATGCGAACGGGCGTGCAGGCAAGTCCGACGATAAAATCGACAAAGTGTGCGTATGACGGCGAGGCACTGGTGACAATTCGCTTGCCTCATTCCTGGAGTGTGGTTGCTTGCTTGATGAGAACAAATCTCAATAAACCCATCGCACGCCTCCGCTCCTGGCTCCTAATCGCTGGCCTCGCCATCTTTGGCGCGACCACGTTGCCGGCCAAAGAACTCAACGTGTACACTCACCGCCACTACAAGGCGGACGAGGAAATCAATGCGCTTTTCACTGAGCGTACGGGCATCAAGGTCAATGTGGTGTCTGCCGAGGCAGACCAGTTGATCGAACGTCTCAAATCTGAAGGGGCGAACAGCCCGGCGGACCTGCTGGTGACGGTGGATGCGGGCCGCCTGCAACGCGCCAAGGAAGCAGGGCTGCTCAAGCCGCTGAAGTCCGAGGTGCTGGAGCAACGGGTGCCAGCCTCCCTCCGCGACAGCGGTGGCCACTGGTACGCCTATGCACTGCGTGCGCGCGTGATCCTCTATGCGCAAGACCGCGTGAAGGCCGGTGAGATCTCTGACTATGAGGACCTCGCCGATCCGAAATGGCGCGGCCGCCTTCTCATCCGCTCCTCGGGCAATGCCTACAACCAGTCGCTGCTGGCCTCCATCATCGCCGCAGACGGTGAAGAAAAAGCCGAGGCCTGGGCCAAAGGCGTGGTGGCCAATCTGGCCCGTCCTCCCCAAGGCGGTGACCGCGACCAGATCAAAGGCGTAGCCTCCGGTCTGGCCGATGTCTGCGTGTCCAACACCTACTACCTGGGCATGCTGCTCAACTCCAAAGACCCTGCCGAGCAGGCAGCGGCCAAAAAGGTGACGGTGCTCTTCCCCAACCAGTCAGGCCGCGGCACCCATGCAAACATCGCCGGTGCGGGCCTTACTGCCCACGCCAGGAACGCGGACAATGCGAAATTGTACCTGGAGTTCCTGACCACTCCCGAGGTCCAAAAGCTGCTGGCCAACGGCACGTATGAGTTTCCGGTGAGCCGCGACTTGAGCCTGAGCGAGACACACAAGGCCTGGGGTGAATTCAAGCTGGACGAGGTGACCTTCCCCCAGATCGGGAGATACCAGGAGCAGGCCGTGCGCCTGTTTGACAAGGCTGGCTGGAAATAACTCCGGCTCCTCGAACCCTCGTTGATCCTCATGGCGGCAGGTGCAGGCAATGCGCCTGCCGCATTATTTTCCCGCCAGAGGG
>JBGGMQ010000702.1:0-7567 GCA_041287975.1 Verrucomicrobium sp.
GTACTTCTGGAACACCATGCCGACCTGACGGCGCAGCTGCGTGGTGTCGACATCCTTGTCGTAGATGTTCTTTCCTTTAATCACCACCTGGCCGCCTGAGATGTGAGCCCCAGCGATGCGGTCATTGATGCGGTTGAAGCAGCGAAGCAGGGTGGACTTGCCACAGCCGGAGGGTCCGATGAAGGCGGTCACCTTCTTGGCGGGGATCTCCATGCTCACGCCATGCAGAGCACGCTTGGTCCCGTAGTTGAAATCCATGCTGCGCACGGAGATCATGGTGTCCGCGCCTGCGACAGGCGAGGCAGCCTCTACGGATTTCGTTTCGGCAGGCTTGTTGACGACGTCCACGACTTTATGGGGAGGTTCTGCGGTTACCATTTGTATTTGGCGCGAAGTTTACGGCGAAGCATCACCGAGGCAGCAGCCAGGGTCATCACCAGGACGAGGAAGACGAAGACAGATCCATACTGGGCCCGCTCAGAATACTGGTTCTGAGGGATACGGGCAGCCAGGGTGTAGATGTGATAGGGAAGAGCCTGCACGGACTCCGTGAAGATGCCGCCGAAACCGGCGTCACCCTGCCAGGGAAGCTTGTCCTTGAACGCCAGTGCAGCGGTGAACATGATCGGGGCGGTCTCACCGGCAGCGCGGGCGATGCCCAGGATGCTGGAGGTCAGGATTCCCGGCATGGCGAAGGGAAGCACACTGCGCCAGATGGTCTGCCAGCGGGTGGCGCCCAGGGCGAGGGAAGTTTCCCGGAACCCGAGAGGAACCGCTCGAAGGCACTCCTCGCTGGCGGTGATGATCACGGGCAGAATCACGAAGGCAAGGGTGAAGGCACCGCTCATGACGCTCGTGTCCCAGCCCTGGAAGCTCAGTGTGGTGAATCCCAGAGGGATGGCCAGCAGAGAGCGGTCAAGCGGGGCGTGGGTGAAGACAGGGGCCGCCAGCACGAACACTCCCAGGCCGAAGAGGCCGAACACCACCGAAGGCACCCCGGCGAGGTTCAGGATCGCCAGTCGCACCCACTCGATGAACTTGCCAGGCTTGGCGTATTCACTTAGGTAGATGGCGGAGGAAATCCCCAGGAAGAGCGCCACAACGATACAGATCAGCACCAGGAGGAACGTCCCAACGATGGGGCCGAGAATGCCGCCGCCGGAGTAGGACATCGTCTTTTCCTGCCGGAGGTTGTCGCCCAGTTGTTTCTTGATGACGTCTGAGCCTTTCGGATCCGTCTGGAAGATGTTGCCCTGTTTGTCTTCGAGGATGTGCAGGGTTTCAGGAAGCTTCGTGAGGAACTCCGTGTTGATGAACGGAGCCTTGCTCGTGAAGAGGATCGGAACCCCCTTCACAATGATGTGAAGGAAGATCGAAGCCGTGGCCAGGATGATCAGGTAAGTGGCGCCGCGAAGGACCGACTTGACCAGGAACTCGGTCGTTTCACGATGCGACTTGCGCTTCGCGAAAGGGTTGTCCAGCAGTGCTGAGTGAGCGGGTGCGTGCATGGGATGTGATCGGGTCTTGAGATCGTGAAAGGGTCAGGAGATCAGATCTTGGGAAGCTGGAAGCGCTTCACCACTTTGCGGGAGACGAAGTTGATCAGCAGCGAGATGCAGAACAGGAGGATGCCCACCATGAACAGGGCCTGCCAGTGGGAGCTGCCCGCGGACACTTCACCCAGTTCCTGGGCGATGATCCCCGTCAGGGTGTGCGCGGGTTGGAACACCGTGCCGATGCCGTCGGAGAAGTCCGGGATGGCGATTCGATTGCCAGCGACCAGCAGCACGACCATCGTCTCACCGATGATGCGGCCCAGACCCAGAAGCATGGCGGCGAAGACGCCGGAGAGGGAGGCAGGGAAGATGACCCGGAAGACCGTCTGCAGCTTGGTGGCGCCGAGAGCCTCACTGGCTTCACTGAAGGCGCGTGGCACGTTCTGAATGGCGTCCTCAGCAAGGCTGAACATCGTGGGGATGGCCATCAGAGCGAGCAGCAGGCCGGCGTTGAACATGTTTAGACGTTCCTGCACAGGGAAACCAGGGATCCACTGGAGCCACTCGGCGTTGCTCGTCATCTTGATAAGGTCGCCTACCACCGAGATCCCGATGAAGCCGAGCACCACCGAAGGGATGGCCTGAATGAACTCGATGAAGGGCTTGATGGTTTCCTGTTCCGCCGGAGTGGCGAACTGGTTCGTGTAAATAGCCGCGGCCACGCTGAAGGGCAGGGCGATGCTCAGGGCGGTCAGGGCGATGAGCAGGGAACCGGTCAGCAGGGGAACCACTCCGTAGAAGTCCTGCCAGGAGCTGTTGGTGATCCAGTCACCCCCGAAGAGGAATGCGGTCAGGGCCTGCACCATTGGGATGGGCTTGTCCCACTGCCACTCTTTCATCTTCTGAGGAGACTGCTGGGTGTGCTCCAGGTGCTTGTCGATGTGCTTGCGAACGTCCTTGATGAGAGCGGTTGACTCCTTGGTCTCGCCTTTCTGGGGAACCTTTTCCATCGCAGCCTTGATGGCGACAAGGTAGGGGGGCACCAGGGCTTCGTACTCAGGTAGCTTGGCGAGGATCGGCTCGATGCGTCCTTTGTAGTCGATGGCTTCAATGGAAGTCTCCGCGGCGTCCTTGAGGAAGGCGGCCTTGGCTTCAGGCGTCTTGGCGGTTTCAGCTGCAGCCAGAAGGGAAGCGCGGGCGGCTTCGCCCATGTGCTGCTGCACGGCGGCCTCTTTGGTGGCCTTGGCGGTCTCTGCCATGCCGTCGCGAAGTTCGGTGATCGGCTCGGCGGCCACTTCAAACTCGTCGATGGCTTCCAGGAAAGTCGCGTACTTCTCTTTGGCGATCTTGTCCTGGGCGGCGAAGGCCTCCGTCAGGGACTTGATGAAAGGAGGGATTTCCTGCACATCGGGCTGGAGACCGCTCAGATCTGCCTGCAGAAGCTTCTTCTCCTCGGCCGTGAAGATGTCTGACAGGGGTTCGGAAGCGACGGCACGGGCGTTGGCTTCGTTCAAGGATTTGCGAACTTCCGCAAGGCGCTCCGCAGGGGTGTTGCCAGCAGCGATCGCGTCTTCGACGGCCTCGCGTTGCAGGGAGGTCTTCTCCTCCACATGCCCTTTGACAAGATAGGCAGCATCGCGGCGCACTTGATCCTTCTGGGAGATCGTGGCCATGTCCGCATTCACCGCACGGTTCAGCTTGCTCAGCAGGGCGGTGTTTTCAGACAGGGGCTTTTGAATGTAGTCGCAGAACTCAAGTCCCGCCTGGCGGTAAACTTTCAGTTCAAACTGGTAGGTGGGCAGGAAGCCCGCTCCCTCTTTGCCCAGGGAGTACATGATCAGGAACAGAGTCAGGATCGTGACCCCTGCGCTTGCTGTGAAAAAGTGCTTGATCAGACTCTGGCGGTCCACCCGCAGCCCCATGAAACCGGGTGGCTTGATGAGACTCTGGTATTCATTGCTCGAGTTGGAGCTGGAAGGTTCCTCGTTCATGCAGGGATGCGGTGCAGGTCGTGGTCAGGTGTGGGGAGGACGGGACGGGGACTGAGGAAAGAACGTTGATTCAAGACAAAGGCCCGACGGGAGGCGGCGGATGCTGTCTCCCATCGGGCCCGCATTCAAAATTGAAGCGGATTACTTGGCGGGAATGAAGCCCACCACTTGGGAGATCTTCTTGCCGGCGTCGCTGTGGACGAAGTCGATGAAAGCCTTCACCTTGTCCTTGGGTTCGCCGTTCGTGTAGAAGTAGGTCGCGCGGCTGTAAGCGTAGCCCTTCACGTTCTCAGCGGTAGGGGCGGTGCCGTCGATGGAGACGGTTTTGATGCCTTTGCCGGAGGTGTAGGCGAGACCCACATAACCGATGCCACCTGCGTTGCCGGCGGTTTCGGAAACGATCTGCTCGTTACCTGCCATCTTCTGGCTGCTGGCGGCGTAGTCTTTGCCCTTCATGGCAAGGGTCTGCCAGTCTTTGTACGTGCCGGAGGAGGTGTTGCGGGTGTAGATGGAGATCGGGCCGGGGGTGCCGCCGACTTCGCTCCAGTCTTTGATCGCGCCGGTGAAGATGCCAGCGATCTGCTTCTTGGTGAGGTTGGTCACGGGGTTGTTCTTGTTCACAACCACGGCGATCATGTCCCAGGCCACTTCATGCTCCGTGAGGAACACGCCCTTCGTCTTGGAGAAAGTGCGCTCGTCGTCTTTCACTTTGCGGGAGGACATGCCGATTTCGGCGGTGCCAGCGGCAAGGTTGGTGAAAGCGGTGGAGGAGCCTTCGGCTGCAATGTCAAAGCTGACGCCGCCGCCCTGTTTCTTGAAGCCTTCAGCCCACTGGGGAACGAGCTTCGCGCCAAGCGTATCGGAACCGCGGATGCGGAGCACGCTCTGGGCGTTCAAACCGGCTGTGAAGGCAAGCGCCAGCAGCGAGGTGATGATGGTGGATTTCATGCGTTGGTGTGTTGGATAGGATTTCAGTCACCGGGGTGCTGCCCGGCCCTTCCACCATCGGAGAGGCCCAACAGCCAGCAAGGCGGGCTGGGTGAACAAAACGTCACACCTGAACGGGTAAGCTGACCTAAGTGCCTCAGCGTCAAAGGTTATAGATTTTTAAACCTGTAAGGGCTTTGAAAGATCAATCTCCACTGATGAAATGCTTCCTATGCTGGCACCCGGCGACCCAAAGCGCTTCCCATCCTGCTTTTTCGTCCCGATGGGCCAGTGCTTGACGAATCGCGGCATCGCCCCGAACGTATCAGCTTGTTCTAGTTTTCTGGCCCAATCATGTCCTGCCTACGGAACCCCCTCCTCGCGGCTGCCATCGCCGTCCTTCCCGCCTTGGGTGCCAAAGCGCTTTGCGCCCAGACACCCGTGGCGGTCAAAGCCGTGCCGGTGAATGAGAACCTGGACGCCGCACCTGCGAAAAAGGAGCTGACTGCAGGCTGGAAGACGGAAAAAGAAGCGCGAGCCCTGACGCTCCACGTGCCAGCCCCCCGCGGCCAGATCGTGGATCGCAACGGTATCCCCCTGGCCCAGACGCGGGTGGTGATGTACCTCGCCCTCAATTTTCCGTTCCTGGGCAAAGACGTCACTGACGCTGAGATCGTCGGCTACGGACGCTCGCGCATCATGCAGGCCAACTCGCTTCTGGCCAAACGGTGGGACATGTCTCCGGACAAGCTCATCGCCCACTACAAGAACCGTCGTTGGCTGCCGCTGGTCTTCTCAATTTACGACAATCTCAACGAGGAAATCACGGCCGATCAGCAGACGCGGCTGCTGCCTCTGATGAAGCCTGGCAGTGGACTGCTCCTGCAGCCTGCCTACCTGCGCGTCTATCCGAAGGGTGCCTCCGCCCCTCACCTGATCGGCTACGTCGGAAGAAAACGGGCGCTCCCCGTGACGCCCGCCCAGGATGGCGATCCCATCTTTGAGGAAACGGAAGGTCGCGACGGCCTGGAGAAGTCCTTCGACAAAGATTTGGAGGGCAAGCCCGGTGTCATCAACGTGCTCTTCAACCCCGATGGCTCGAAGGCCACGGAGGAGATGATGAAGCGCCCGGTGCCTGGGAATAACGTGGTCACCACCATCGACTACAACTTCCAGAAGTACGCGGAGGACGCCCTGGCTGCCAATACCAAGAGCAGTGCCATGGTCATCATGGACGTGAAGACGGGGGATGTGATGGCGATGGCCTCCTATCCGCTTTTTGACCCCAACATTTTCATTCCCGGGATCACCAACGAGAATTTCCAGCGGCTCAACGACGACAAGCGTCTCCCGATGATGGCCCGCGCCTTTCGTGGTGAGTACCCTCCAGCATCCACGTTCAAAGTGGTGGTGTCCATTGCCGCGCTGGAGTCGGGCGTTGTCAGCGCCAAGACGGGCTTTGACTGCAGCAGCAGCTACTGGATCGGGGATCGTTATTTCAAGAACTGGAACCGTGACGGTGAAGGCTACATGAACGTGGTCAGCGCCATCAAGCGCTCCTGCAACACCTGGTTCTACCAGGCGGGCATCGCCATCGGCTCTCCTGCCATCACAGACACTGCCATGCGGTTCGGTTTCGGAGAGCGCACCGGCATCCCTCTGGCCGCAGAGTCGGCGGGGTTCGTGCCCACGGATTCCTGGTGGATGGGCCGCTACGGCTCCAAGATGAGCCCTGGTGACATCGCAAACCTTTCCATCGGCCAGGGGGCCACAGTGGTGACGCCGCTACAGACCGCCCAAGCCATGGCGGCGCTCGCCGACGGGCAGAACATGCCTCAGGCGCGGCTCGTCAAGCAGATCCAGGATCCCAATGACCGGGTGGTGCAGGCCTTTGCTCCCCAGGTTCGGCGTCGGGTGGACATCCGTCCAGATGTTCGTGAATCGGTTGTCAAAGGCATGATTGCGGTCGTGAACGGCTCAGGCGGCACAGGCCGCGCCGCCGCCCTCGAAGAGTGTCAGGTGGCAGGGAAGACGGGCACCGCCCAGTGGAAAAGCAGTGAAGACCGGAACCTCGCGTGGTTCACTGGCTTCCTGCCCACCCATGATCCCGTGTATGCGTATGCCTTGGTCTATGAGGGCCAGCCGGGTGAAGATGTCTCCGGTGGCAAGAAGGCCGCCCCCATTGTTCACGAAGTGTTTGAAAAAGTGTTGAAGAACGCCGCGCCGGATGAGCCGCTTCTGATTGCTTCGCAGGCAGAGGGTGCCCCCAAGGGGCTTCCGATTTCCGGCGATGATGAAGCCATCGAAGGTGGTCGTCGCAGCTCTGACGACATGGGGCCGGGCTCCGGCTCTGGTGCCCCCCCCCCACCTCCTCCGCCGCCTCAGGAGGAAAGAAGAGGCTTTGGTGGCTTCTTGAAGAAGCTTTTTGGTGGTCGCTAAGCAGAGCAGAATCGTCAAGTTGCTGCGGCACTCGGGCAGATCTGATTCCGGAGGCAATTCCCGCTCCCATCCATGCAACTGCTTCTCGCGACCCTCTGTGATTTCGCTGCGGACTACCAGGGGAAACTCTGTGTCACCGGGGCATTCGATACTCTCTGCGCGCCTCAGTTCCCCATTGTCCACCCTCAGTGTTCGCTGGCCGTCCGCTTTTTGTTCGATGCTGGCGACTTGGGTCGCCGGCAGGTGCACATTGCCCTGTTGGACGATGCCGGCCTGGAGGTGATGCCTGCCTACACACCTGTGTTGGAAGTGGCGTTCCCCCCGGGAGTGGTGCCTTTCGTCACACGCAATCTCGTCTTGAACCTCCAGCGCCTTCGCTTTGATCATCCAGGGGTGTATCGCTTCGTCATCGGTCTTGATGGGGCAGAGTTGATGAGTTTGCCCTTCCGGGTCACCCGTTTTGAAGAAATGCGGGCGTCGGCGGGACCAGCCGGTTAATTCCCTCTCATTTACCCGGCTGAGAAGGTGTCCCGCTGCGTATTTTCGTCAGGACGCTTCAAGATTTCTTTTCCTGAGCGCATCTGAGTTTTCCCATCCCATCATGTCCTCATCCATCGAACTTCCACCGCTGGGCCCAGAAATTACCCAGGCACAATCGCCCGTGCGTCAGATTTCTGTGTTTCTTCACAATCAAGTGGGGGCGCTGCTCTCCCT
>JBGGMQ010000703.1:0-2686 GCA_041287975.1 Verrucomicrobium sp.
TGCTAGCAAGGAACGATTCGAGAGTCTGTCGGATGGCTTCGGTCATTTCTTATCCATTGTTCCAATGTAAACGCGAATCGTCAACCTCGGATGCATCCGGGTTTGACCATTGGGTGCTCACCGTTGAGCTTAAGTTGATGCTGAGTCTGTGTCTCTATAAACTAATGCTGGCACTGGCGCTATGTTTAATGCTGGCAGCCTGCGAGCCACAGGCAAATCTGGCTCTCAAACCGCTGGACGCAGCCTTCATCCGGTTGACGCCTGTGGAGGTGGCATCCCTTCCTGAAGCGGTACGCTTTGAAGCACCCATGGGGACGCAAAGCGGCGCGCTCACCTATAATGCGCAACGATTTCGCCTGAACCGACACCTGGGGGATGACCTGAATGGCGTGGGCGGATGGAATTCCGATTCCGGTGACCCCGTGTATGCAAGCGGTACGGGCAAGGTCATCTTTGCAGGCTGGGTCAGTGCCGGCTGGGGCAAGATGGTGATCCTGGCTCATCGCGTGCCAGATGCCAGTTCAAGCATGGGCTACAGGGTCTATCAGACCATTTATGCACATTTGGAATCCATTCTGGTGAGACATGGCGAGATTCTCGGCCGGGGTCAGAAACTGGGAACAGTGGGGACGGCTGAGGGCAAATACCTCGCGCATTTGCATTTTGAAGTGCGGGAGAGCCTGTCGGTTTATCCAGGGATTGGATATGCGGATGCCCCTCTGGACCGCGTGCCACCTGAGGAGTTTCTGAAGCGGCATGGGGTCAAGAGTGCTGAGGTGCTCATGCCCGCACCGAAGTGAGGGATCATTTTTGATTTTGGATTTGTGATTTTCGATTGGATTAGCCGCGTGAATGCTTGAGCGAATGAAGGCTGGAGGCGCAGGATGGCGGCATTCTGGGATTGTACAGTTGTGCGACGCCTACTAGAATTTTTACAATTCATTAAATTGCCATGAATCGCATCGCAACGGTTCAAGGCACAACCCGCCATCGCTTCCTCCATGTCGCCCTATGTCGCTGAAGTTGTCGGAACCGCCCTGCTCATTCTTTTCGGAGATGGCGTGGTCGCGAACGTAGTCCTCACCAAATCCAAAGGACACGAAGGTGGATGGATTGTCATCACGGCAGGTTGGGGTATGGCGGTGATGCTGGCGCTCTACTCCGTGGGAGCGGCAAGCGGCGGACACTTCAATCCGGCGGTAACACTGGGACTGGCGGCGATCGGGAAATTCGAAGCGGCAAAGGTCGGCGGGTACATCGCAGCCCAATTTGCCGGAGCTATCATCGGCTCTGTGTTGGTATGGCTGGCCTATTTGCCTCACTGGTCGGCCACAAAAGATGCCTCCACCAAGCTGGCAGTTTTTTGCACTGCACCCGCCATTCGTCACCGGCTTGGCAATTTATTGTGTGAGATCATTGGCACGGCTGTCCTCGTCTTTGGCGCACTCTCGATTCCTTCAGACACCAATCTCGTTGAACCAGGCTGGACCAAAGGCTTTGGCCCCATGCTGGTAGGACTCCTGGTATTCGCGCTGGGCCTTTCTCTCGGTGGGCCGACGGGTTATGCCATCAATCCGGCCCGAGATCTGGGGCCTCGCATCGCGCATGCGATCCTGCCCATCGCAGGCAAAGGCTCCTCTGACTGGCGCTATGCATGGATCCCTGTCGTAGGGCCAGTCATTGGCGGAGTGGCGGGCGCGCTTCTCTATCGCGCCCTGTTCATGTGAGTTGAACCTGCCTGTGAAAAGCCCGCCCTTCACGGACTCTCACACGATTTCACTGCGTCAGTATCTTGTCTCCCTCACTTCCTCACTGCCATGTCTTACATCCTTTCCTTTGATGCCGGCACGACCAGCGTGCGTGCCATTATCTTTGACCATGACGGCCACATCTGCGCTGTCGCCCAAAAAGAAATCCGCCAGATTTTTCCAAAGCCGGGCTGGGTGGAACATGACCCCCAGGAGATCTGGTTCTCTCAGATGGCGGTCGCGGTCGAGGCATTGGGTCGCGCTCGCATCCGGCCGTCTGACATCGCGGCAGTGGGCATCACCAATCAGCGGGAGACCACAGTGGTCTGGGACAAAGAGACGGGCGAAGCCGTGCACAACGCGATCGTCTGGCAGGACCGGCGCACGGCAGGCATGTGCGACAAGCTGCGCGCGGAAGGCCATGACAAGGTGATTCAAAAGAAGACGGGGCTGATCCTGGATGCCTACTTCTCCGCCACCAAAGTGGCCTGGATCCTGGAAAACGTGCCAGGAGCCCGGGCCAAGGCTGAGGCAGGCAAGCTTGCCTTTGGCACAGTTGACACCTGGCTGATTTGGAAGCTGACCAGCGGTCAGCATGTGCATGTGACGGATCCCAGCAACGCCTCGCGGACCATGCTGTACAATATTCACACGGGAGACTGGGACAAAGACTTGCTGAAGCTTTTCAAAGTACCCGCGAGCATGCTGCCGGAGGTGCGCAGTTCCAGCGAAGTGTATGGCGAGATCAGCACCTCACTGGGTCTGGCGCATGTGCCAGTGGCAGGCGTGGCCGGGGACCAGCAAGCAGCGTTGTTCGGCCAGATGTGCGTGAAGCCCGGGCTTGCCAAGAACACCTATGGCACGGGATGTTTCATGTTGCAGAACATTGGAACCAAGCCCGTTGCCTCTCAGCAGCGACTGCTGACCACGGTGGCGTG
>JBGGMQ010000704.1:0-6548 GCA_041287975.1 Verrucomicrobium sp.
GTACGGCCTGCAGCATCAAGGATTCGGATCCGGGGAATGACACCGGCGTTGTTGCCATGGATCCACATCCCTATTTTTGCGAAGCTCTTCAGATGACCTGTCTGGTCCAGCCCATGCACGAGTTGCGTGTTCGCGGCGTTCAGGTACACACGCGCTGAACTCAGCCCTTCCGGGAAGTTTGCCTGCACCCGCCATGTCTGTCCCCCGCCCCCAGGTGGGGGCACCGGAGGCTGGGCCTGGGTCATTTGTACGGTCCCCATCCCAGGCTTCGCCCCCATCAGCTCCACGTTCAAGCCCTGCGACAGCACCGCTGGCTGGGCAAAAAATTGCCGCGGTGACTGCGTCAGCGCTGTCACGCCGCCGAGCTTCAGGCTCGCCCCCAGTTTGTACTCCAGCCCCGGGGGTTGGGTAAGAGGAAATTTTACATACGTCTCCGGGTCAGCCTCGGTCAGGCTCACACTGCTGATGCCGCTCGTGACGCTGATTCCCTGCAAGTCATCCAGCACCACCTGCCCTTGCACCGGCTTCCCAGAGTATGAGAGGAGCTTCACCACCGCTTCAGCATCGGTACAGGGCAGCACCTCCATCGTCGCTGGCACCGCTTCCACGGCGCCTTGCAGCAGTTGATTCATTTCCTCGAACTTGATGTAAGCGGGAGCATCGGTCAGTTCCAGCTCCAGTTTCCCTCCCGCCGCCGTCACCTCCGGCAGTATTTGCCCCAGGTGCCCCACCGTGGCAAAGCGGCCGCTGTCAGAGGGCACCGCCGCCTGTCGGGGCGTGGTGGACATTGTCCACACCGCCAGACGCTGCGCCCCTTTGCGCTCAAAGAGCAACGCGTAGTCCTGCAAATTTTCCATCCTTACCCGCTTCACAAACCGGTAGCCATCCAGCTCCCGGTTGAACGTCTGGGCTGCATGGTAGGCAGGCTTGGTCTCGTACACTGGGTCACGGTGTTCCCGGTGCGCATATCCCACCGTGCCAAAGCGAAAGTGCGCATTCGTCGGATCTTCACCATTGTCCCGCCAACTGAACCATACATTCACCGGGATCCCCATGGCGGCACACATCAGAGACTGCCGGGCCAGCATTTGAGCTTGCAGTGCCACATCGTACCCTGGCCAGCTGCTGGAGTATCCCCATTCACTCGTCAGTACTGGGATGTCACTCCCCTTCGGCGCATTCTTGGCAATCAAGGCCCTCAGCGCTGGCAATTCAGGCTCCACAGTCTCTGGTCCCATGGGTCGGTAGGGATGGATGGAAACCCCGTGCCAGAACTTGAGCATCCCTCCCTGAATGCAGGTGTCGATAAAAAAAAGGTCCACGTCGATCGTCCCCGGACCCACGATGCACTCGTTGGGTGCCACCTCATGGATGGCCTCACACGTCACCTTCGCAAGCGCCAGGTATTCCTGGACATCGTTTTTAGGCATCCAGTTTCGATTGGAGTTTGGTTCACTCCACACCTCCCAGAGGATCCCATGCCCCTGGAAGTGCTTCACCACGGCCGCCCCCCATTTGGCAAAGGCCGCCCGACCCGCATCTGTGCGGACCGATTGCTCCTCTTCATAGAGACGGTTCGAGTAGCTCAGAATGAAAAACGCCTTCAGTCCCAGCTTGCTGAGTTGGTCCATCAAAAGTTCGTACTCCGTGAAATCATAGACCCCTTTTTCTTTCTCCGTATCCGGCCAGCTAAAATCCACCCGGACTCTTTTGAAGCCCGCCGCCTTGATCATCTCAAGCTCCCCTGTTCTAGCTTTTGAAAAATGGAAGTTCACCGCGCTAGCATCCGTCGCCAGCCCTGAATAGGGCACCACGGCCTCCAGCCTGTTCCATGCCTGCGTCACCCAGAGGGCCGCTGCCAACGCCAAGACTTTTGCACCTGTCATGGGCAGATGGTGCTCCGTAGCAGCAAATCGCGCAAGCCAGAACGGCGTCACTCAAACAGAGCGTCACGACCTTCTTCCAAAACACTGCAAGCTCCTCGACCTCATCCACCCCCCTGAGTCGCGGTGGAGTGCGGCAGCCAGAGCTAGCTCTGCGAGCCAATCGACGACCTCCAACGGCACCACGCAACAAAAGCCCATTGCTCCAAGAAGCGGCGACGTCCCCGTCGTCGTTGGCCGCGACCGACAAACAAGCACGCCACACACGAGCGAAGCCCAGCATCCCCTCGCACGAAACCCCAATTCCGTAAATTCTGTCTACTCTATCCCCCTTGAAGTTTTGTATCTACTGATTGAAGTTTACTCTTCACCTCCCCCATCGTGTCCTTCCTCCCCCACTCACTCGTGGCTTTTCTCGGCTTGCCGGTCGCCCTCCTCAGCACAGTCTCCACCGCCAGCGCGGGGCCCCTGCCGCAACCCCAACGCGGTGAGATCCTAGACCGCAATGGCGTCACTCTTGCCACATCCAGTCCGCCAGCCGGGACCACACTCGCCACAGCATTCCAAGTCCGATATTACCCCCTGGGCATTCTGGCAGGACATACTCTGGGCTACGCCAAACCGGTCCCTGCAAAGGATAGAGACGAAGGTGAAGACAATGACAACTCACGCGCAATACGAGGCATCCAGGGAACCGAAAAAGCCTATGACTCCGACCTGAGCGGTACGTTAAGTCCTGACGGAAAGAGCACCATCCACGGGAACGACATCTACCTTACGCTCGACTCCTTATATCAGGCTGTCGTCGAGCAGTCCCTGCAAAAGGCCGCCATTAAACGTGGGGCCGCCATCCTCATGGATCCCAACAATGGAGACATCCTGGCGATGACCTCCCTTCCGCCGATCAACCCCAACGATTTCACTCAAGAGATCACGCAGGAGCGCCTCAACACCTATCTCAAAAATCCCGCAAAGCCCTTGATCAATCGTGCCATCTACGACCGAAACCCAGGTAGCACCTTCATGCTGGTCACCGCACTCGCTGGCGCTCTTTCCGGCCAGGAATCTGCAAGCTATCGCTGCGACGGAAGACTGGAGGTAGCGGGCAAGACCTTCTCCTGCTGGATCACGGCCAAGGACTCCACGCACGGCAATCAAACCGTAGACCAGGCCCTCACCCATGGCTGCGGCTTGTACTTTTACGGGTTAGCCCAATCCATGGGGTATCAACAAATTGTCCGCACTTCGGAGCTCCTTGGCCTGCAAGGAAAGGCCGGAACGGGTCTTCCCGATGAAGGTTCCGGCTTTATCCCTGCCACCGATGCCCAAGGAAGCCAGTTGCTCCATGAGAAGTATCCGCATGTCAAAAAACTCACCCCACCCGCCTTGGCAAGCATTTCTGTGGGACACGGGCTTGCAACCGTGACCCCGTTGCAAATGACCATGGTGGCAGGAACCATCGCCAATGGCGGCACCGTTTGGAAACCACGTCTCCTGGATCGCGTTCAGACCCCCAACAGTAAAGAACTGCGGAAGGCTCCGCAAACTATCCTCAACGATCTCCGCCAACACGGCCTCTCTGAGTCAGGTTTGGATCGCATCAGAAAGGGCATGCGTGATCGCAGCCTCAAAATTCTCGACTCCCATCCGGAATCAACAGGCAATTCAGAGTCCCAAATCTTCGGAGTCAACGGCACTGTCCAAATCTGGGCCGAAAATCTCGAATCACGAGAGATGGAAGCTCAAAGAGACGCCTGGTTTGTGGGCTATGTCCTTGTAGACGACAAACCCAAATGGGCACTCACCGTGATGGTCCAGGGCAGCAAGCGTGAAGGCCCCACAGCCATCCCCATCGCCCAACAGATCATCCACGAACTGCAACAACTCTCAAAGGCCAGCAAGTAGTCTGCTGAACTTGATTCTCCTCCAACGACACCATACCCCCGGAGCCTCCGTCCAAGGCAGCAGCGATCTCCGAATCGCCGTTGACCGCGACAGGTTTCCAAGAACCCGACCCATCTGCGGTGCCCAACACCTCCGCTCACCCAGGCGGCCTGGAGATCGCCTCTCCCAGTCGCTATCGCATTCCTCCCACTACACACTTGATCTACAGACCCAAGGAGCGGCGACGTCCCCGTCGCCGTTGGCCGCGACCGACAAACAAGCACGCCACACACGAGCGAAGCCCAGCACTCACCTGCCCCTCTCCGCCCCTTGAAGTTTCGAGTTTGAATTTTGAATTTTAGTTCTTCATCTTTCCCCTCACCTCATCCGCCGTCATCTTCGCCACTGGAATATCGTATCCCAAGTTATCCCCGTTCGCCTTAAAGCCATGCCCGTCCACGTCCACGTAGAACGGCGTGTGATAAGCCATCGGCCGCAGCTTCGACTGGCCGCTTGACCCGTAGCCCGTCTTGAGGTTGCCATTCTCTGCCAGTGCCACCACGATCAGATGCGCATCCTTCTCAAGTTTCACGGGAATGGTCTGATCAAACTTCACCACCCCGTCCGCGAACATCTGCGGATGGCTCGCGCGGGTGAAATTCAGCGAAGGCTCCTTGCGGCCGTTCACCAGAATCTGCACCCGATCAATGTCGATCCAGTCCGTGCACTGCACCTTGATCTTCAGCGCCAGCGGGCCCGCTGAGCGCACGTCCTCACCCGGCATCTGACCATTTCCGGCCGTCACCTGGAGAAACGGTCCCGTCGTCAGGACGGCATGCCCCGCCAGTGCATGGGCGGCCAGATCATTAGTCCAGTCAATCTGGGCCGGTTCATCTGTCTTGCTGGGCAGGAACATGCGCCATCCCCCCACACCATTGCCATGCACACTGTGCGCATCCGCCACCGCCACGGGATGAATGCGATGCCCCTGGTTCAGCAGCTGCAGCCAGATGAACTGCCGGACAAAACTCACCTTCGTGGCCAGCGAATTCTTCGCCTTTGTCAGTTCCCATGGCGAATCCGCGAGGATGCCTTCATCCACGAAATTCTCCGTCTCCATCCCATTCACCATTTCGGTGATCCCCAGATAGCCGCCGTCTGCCACGCCATCGCCATAGCGGTCATTGTAGAGAAACGCGAGATCCGGATGGTTGATCTGAATCCACCGGTCCGCCCGCTCTCCCTGGTGCGCACGAAGCTTCAGCGCTGCAATCCGTGGATCCGCATTCCACAGTGGAGCACCCCCATCCTGGGTGTATGGCACTGGGTTCAAGGGAAAACAGTTGAGATGGGAACCACTGCCCGTCAGTTCCATGCCTGTGACTGTTTGAATCTCCCTGGCCAGCCCCAGCTTCTCAATCGTCGGGCGCCAGTCATAGATGCGATTGTGCTCCGTGGTCGGGGTGAACTCCAGATGCTCAGCTGCAATGTTGATGATCCGGTCCGGCGTCCCGCAGATGTTGTCGCCGCTCGGGGTCGAGTGGTTGTGGAAGTCGGCACTGATCCACCCGCGTGTGTCCACCAGCCGCTTCAACGAGGCATTCACCACCAACTCCTGCCCCTGGGCCAGATGCACCTCCTGCTCGTGGTGGCTGTACTCAATGCCTCGCGTCACCACCACTTTGTAGTTTCCCGCGGGCACCTGCACTTTGAAATCCCCCCGCTCGCTGTGATACTGGTCTTTGCAACCATGCGCCCGCATCGGAGGCCCGAGATTCACCTCAGGCGTCTCCCCCAGCGCCAGGATCTGCACCTTACACGGCAGGCTCTTGCCCTGATCGTCTTTCACGTCAAAACGAAGGCGGGTGGCTGGATCGAGCTTCTCTTCCAGCTTCGTCGTCTGTCCGGCGGCCACAGTGAGTGACACAGGCACGGCCACACGTCCCTGATCCAGGATTGTCGCGGCATACTCTCCGGCCGGCAAGTCCAGCCTCACCAGCCCCTGCTCATCCGGATAAGCCCTGATTTCATCCTTACCCGCCCCAATCACCACCGCAGCCGACTCCGCCGCTGCGGACGAGTCCTTGTCGGCAAGCTTGATCTCCACTGTACCGGCAGTTCCTTTCTGACGCTGCTTCACCACTCCCCATGCCTCCGCAGGCGACCGCCCAATGGCCAGAAACCGTGTCCATACCAGCTCTTGTCCAGGTTGCAGTTCCATCGACTCTGGAAGCACCCCATCAGCCGCCTCCACCCGGCCAGTTACCCCTGAGGCATAGCCCGTCTTGTCCGCAGGATCCACGGCATCCGCCCACTGCACACCTTCACGAACCCCCGTTTCATTGAACCGGGTCCAGGCGTCCTTGGTGCTCACCTTGACAGGTTCCTTTCCCTCATTGCGCAATGTCGTCGTGATGCTCACTCCCTGGTCGCCATCCTTCAAGGAATACTCATGGCGCTTGTAGAGGCCACCACTGCGCGCGCTCGTGACCACCGTCTCCACGGCCGCCCGACCTGATTTGCCGTCATCGACAATGCGTACCTGAGACACCTGCCCGCGCTGACCCACAGGCCCAAAGTAGATGATCTGGTCATCCTGCTTCTCCCGAAAAGCCAGGTCATACAAACATCCGGGCGTCACGCCATCCTCCCCATAGAAGGTGCTCATGTTCGCCCGCCGCAGGGGTGCATTCTGCGAGATCAGCGCCACCACCTTGTCATTTCTCAGCACCAGATCTCCCCGAATCCCATCCGCCTCCTTGCCCACTGGCAAGTCCGCCT
>JBGGMQ010000705.1:0-3338 GCA_041287975.1 Verrucomicrobium sp.
CAAGCGCGCTGATTTCTGGGGGGCTGAGCTTCTGGTGGATTTCCATCTCCTGCCTCGCTCTGTCACGCGGGCCGTAGCCCCTTCGGAAAAGGGGGTGAAGGACCTCATCGCACCCGGGAGCGGCGACTCTCGGGAGAATCCTCACGATCTCTACCTGGAGTTCAAAGGCGACTATGTGCACGCACAGAATCTGACGGACAACGAGCCGCTTCCACGCATCACGCCGCTGCGTCTGACCGGCGCTCTGGCCTATGCTGGCCCCGTCCTGGGGGCACGCATTGAAGTCGAGCGCGTACAGAGCCAGGATCGTGTGGCTGCTTTCGAGAGCGCCACGGCGGGTTACACCTTCCTCAATGCGGATCTCAGCTACAACCTCGTCAGCGGTCCTGTGGCGTACAACTTCTACGTCCGTGGCACGAATCTCACCGACGAGCGCGCGCGAGAGCACACCTCATTCCTCAAGGACATCCTTCCCCTGGCGGGACGGGGAGTCGTCATTGGCGTCAAAACAAGTTTCTAAACACCCACCTATCTGACGATCACGACGCGGAACGGCGGCTTGCCTTCCGCGTCCCTCTTACTCATCATCATTCCATATTCATCATCATGAAACCCATGCGCCATTTCCTTCTCACGCTGGTGATTCTGGGCCTCGCCGCCGCATCCCAGATCCAGGCTCAAGTCAAGGTCGCGGTCCTCCATCCTCTGCTGGGCGATCTCGCCCAGCAAATCGGCGGACAGAACGTGACGGTTCTGAACCTTGTCAAACCTGGCACCGAGCTCCATCACTTCGATCCCAGTGCCAAAGACTTCGCTGCCCTCAAAGGAGTGAGCCTCGTGCTGGCGGCGGGCAAGAACGGTGAAAACTACCTCGACAAGCTTGCCGACGCTCTCGGCGGCGGCGTCAAGATCCTGGAAGTCGGCAAGGCCATCCCGTCACTCAAGGATGGACAGGAGCATGTCGATCCTCACTGGTGGCACAGTGCAGCAAACATGAAACGTGCGGCCCGCATCATTGCTGATGAGTTGTCCAGCCAGGATCCGGCACACTCGGAGGCCTACAAGACTGGAGCTGCCGACGCCTCGAAGAAACTCGACGAGCTGCACACTTGGGCTCAGCAACAATTTACACAGATCCCCAAAAAGGACCGCGTGCTGGTGAGTGCTCACAATGCCTTTGGCTACTTCTGCCAGGACTACGGGTTCAAGAACGTCCCAGTGCTGGGACTTTCCGCCGAGGATGACATCACGCCGAACCAGGTGGTGGCGACGCTGAAGATCATCCGCGAGAACAAAGTGCAGGCAGTGTTTCCAGAAGATCAAGCGAACCCCAAGGTGCTCGAGGAAATCACTCGCGAATCCGGGGCTCGCATTGGCACTCCGCTCAATGCAGATGGGACGCTGGCAGGCGAGGGCAGCACCTTCGCCGGCATGCTGAAGCACAACGTGGAAGCCATCGTCAAAGGTTTGAAGCGTTGATGTAGTGCCGTAGGCCGCCCAGCCGTAGGTGCAAACATCACGGCTGGGTTTGCAGAGGATGTGGTCTTGCTATTCTCCGCGAACCGCCACGTAGCAGGCAAAGACACTGTTCCGGTGCAGCACGTCATACCGGGTGAATCCCGCCTGGCGGCAGCATTCCAGCTGGTAGGGCAGGGAGCGCGGTGTGTCCTCCTTGTCGATGTAGGCGAAGACCTTCTCTCGATACTCAGGGCCACCCAAGGCGTCCAGGTGGTCTCCGTAGCGTCGCCACATGATCTCCTGCACCTCCGGCAGGTCAAAGGTCACCAGATCTGCCACATAGAGCCTGCCCCCTGGCTTCAGCCAGCGGTGCAACTGGCCAAAGACATTCTCCCAGTCGGCGTCGTCCCTGAGGTGATGCAGCACCGCTCCCGCCAGGATGGCGCTGAAGCTTTGCTCGGGGAAGCTCAGATCGCGCAGGTCACTTTGGGTGATGCTGACCTCCGTCGCTCCGGTGGCACGTACGCGTGATTCCGCGCGATCCAGCATGGGCTGGCTCAGATCGACCAGATGACAGTGCAAGGGATGCGTTTCCTGCAGGACTCTCAGCGTGAAGTTTCCTGCCCCGCATCCCAGATCCAGAATGGAGTCGCCCGGGTGCAGATGGGCCGCAGAGACTTGAGCGACCAGGTCGAGCACCAGTGGGGCATCCAGGGTCGCCTGCTGACCGGTTTCGAGCTTGCTGAAGCGCTCCACGTCATGGTCGAACCGTGTGCGTATTTCCTCGATTGTCGATTTCTGTTCCAGGGGCGTCATGTGGCTAGGAGGCAAGGTTGTCAGTGGGTGAATCGTACTTCGGGTTTCGCTTCCCGATCCAATCTCGCTTGACTGTAGTTGCCCGCGTGTGATGCGGAATTGCTATTGCCGCATGATGATTATACTGTTCGCGCATGAGCAGTCCATCTCGTGCCGATGTCAGGGAGCTGGAGTCCTTTGTTGCGGTGGCGGAGCATCTCAGCTTCTCACGCGCTGCCCGTAGTCTGCACCTCACCCAGCCACCGCTCACCCGGCACATCCAGTCGTTGGAAGCCCGCCTGGGCTGCCGTTTGCTGGAGCGCTCGACCCACGCGGTGTCGCTTACGGATGCCGGGCGGCTCTTTCTGGAAGATGCCCGCGCTGTCCTGGGCATCCTGGACCGCTCTGCGCTGGCATTGCAGCGCGCGCGTGACGGCGCCCCACTGCGGCTCCGCCTGGCGTTCGTCGGAGCACTGCTGGATGACCCACTCGTGCATCTGTTGCAGCAGTTTCGGGATTCCCATCCTCACTGCCAGCTCCAGCTCTCGGATCTGGCACCGGGTGAGCAGCAGGCGGCCCTGCTCGCGGGGGAGATCGATGGTGGCTTCATTGGGGCTCTTCCCGCCAGGCCTGCCAGGGATCTGGACTTCACTGTCTGGAGAGAGGAGGAACTCCTGCTTGCAGTACCCTTGGATCACCGGCTGGCCCTTCAGGAGGACAAACGGGTGCCCTGGCGCTCTCTCCAGTCAGAATCATGGGTGCTGGTCTCCAGTGGGGCGGCTCCAGCTTTCCGTCATCAGTTCTCCAGTTGGTGTATTGCTGCTGGATTGCAGGGCCCGCGCATAGTTCAGGAGTCCAGCCGGGTCACCGCCATTCTGACCATGGTGGCCGTCGGTGCTGGCATCACCATCGTTCCTGAAGGTGCCCGCCACCTCTTCTCCCGCGGAGTCACCTTTCGCAGACTGGGGCGGCCCTTGCCGGTGTTGCAGCATTCATTTGCCTGGCGGTCAGGCACGGACAGGGAGACTTCAGCCCTAAAGGAATTTCTGACGTTGTTAAGCCGGCCCTCTCAGCCTCGTGTGGCT
>JBGGMQ010000706.1:0-8661 GCA_041287975.1 Verrucomicrobium sp.
TCATGACTTCTGACATGTGAAAGTAATTTCATGGGTCCTTGTGCCCCGCGTCCCCGTTTGGATTTGGGCCAGACCACGACCATCGCCTGGACGTTCGCTTGAATTAGACGAATAGATTCAATTTTCGGCGAACCCACAGGATGAGACAGGAGTGGGGGATACGGCCTGAACGGTTGAGACAATCGAACGACTCTCTGAGCTTGCCCTTGCACTCTTTTGCCTCTTTGCCACTATGAATGCATGCATTGCCAGGAAACTCTTGCTCTGGTCATTCTCGCCCAGCGGGGTGATCCCATTCCTCCTTGGGCACCCTTCATCTTCGTCGGTGGGTGGTTTGTGGTAGGTTTCGTCATTTCAAGGCTCGGTTGGTCCTCTTTTGCCACGGCTCATGGGGACGCATCGCGACCACCGGGGCCTGCCTACACCTCACCCCATACCCAGTTCGGCGACTGGCGGGCGAGCTACAACAACGTGGTGCGGGTAGTCCCTTGCGAGCGGGGTCTCTGGATCTGCGTGATGTTTCTTTTTCGCGCTTTTCATCCGCCGTTTCTTCTGCCTTGGCGGAGTGTCGTGCGTGTGCAGCGCCTTTCAGGCTGGTTCATTCGCGGCTACCGCGTGCATGTAGAGGACGACTCCGCAGGAACAATCAAAATTCACCTGTGGTCAGGGTTCAAGGAAGCATTGGCGCAGTTTCGGCCGGACCTGTTGACAGAAGAGCCGTGAGAAGGATGCCGCACTCCGTGAATTGAGACAGAGTGGGGAGACGCCGCGAGGTAGTCAGGCTGTCCCAAGCCGGTGTGGGAGCGAAACGCGAGGGGGCGTTCCACGTGAGGCATCGTGCTGGCCGTGTAGAACTCAGGGGTATCGCGCTTGAACGGTTGAGACAACCGGCCTACCTTCGGAGCTGCGCCGAAGCGATGAACTGAGGGGGCGCATTCTGCATGCCATTGCCGGCATCTTGCCGGGAACTTCAGGTCCGCAGCGGTGATGACGAGCAGACGTCCCGCCGGGGAAGCTTTTTGGCACTAAAGAGTTGCCTGTGGCCTGCAAGATGCGAGGAAAGGGAGGGCGAGGTCCTGGGTCATCCCGCATCGACTCTCAGGCGACTTTTCAAGGCGGCTGGGTGACGGTGAGGGGGCAATGCAATCGATCGATGGTGGCAGGAAATCGTCCTCAATCGAGATTCACCCCCAATCATCGCCATGACAGAGCTCCCTCCAGCGCGGATCCTGATTTTCGTTGTCGCTTACAACGCGGAGTCAACCCTTGCGAGTGTCCTGGATCGCGTACCGAAGGAATTGCACCAGAGCAACGTGGAGGTGTTGATCATTGATGATTCATCCACCGACGACACCTTTGGGGCTGGACTGCGCAGTGCTGCCGTCCGCCAGGGGTTCAAGATCCACATCTTGAGGAACCCGGTGAACCAGGGCTATGGTGGAAACCAGAAGCTGGGCTACCACTATGCCATCGAGAATGGGTTCGACATCGTGGTGCTCCTGCACGGAGATGGTCAGTATGCCCCTGAAAAGATGCCCATGCTGCTGGAGCCGTTGATCCGGAAGGAGGCAGACGCCGTGTTTGGCTCAAGGATGATCCACCGAAAAGATGCACTGCAAGGGGGCATGCCCTTTTACAAATGGGTGGGAAACCAGGTGCTGACCCGTTTTCAGAATCGCATTCTGGGAACTCAACTGAGCGAGTTTCATTCAGGTTACCGGCTGTACCGCACGGATGCCCTCAGGAAGATTCCTTTTGAGAGGAATTCCAACGACTTTCACTTCGACACCGACATCATTGTCCAACTGCACTTTGCCGGACTGAAGATCTCGGAACTGCCCATACCCACTTTTTACGGGGATGAGATCTGCCGTGTGAATGGCTTGAAGTACGCATGGGATGTGTGCCGCTCTGTGGTAAGGGCCCGGCTCCACAGCATCAACTTGCTCTATGACCGGAAGTTTGATGTAGGTCAGCCTGAGTTCAACTACAGCCTGAAGCTGGGCTTTTGCTCGTCCCATACCATGGCACTCGGCGCGGTCCGGCCTGGGGCCACAGTGCTGGACGTGGGTTGTGGGCAGGGGGATGTGGCTGCACTTATGGCAGATACTGCGGCGAAAGTGGTGGGTGTGGACCAGTATCCGGGGACCTCTGAGAAGGCCAATATCACCCTGCTGCCGTGGAAGGGGGATAGCGAAGACATCCCGGTCTCCTGTGGTGAGTTCGACCAGATCTTCCTGCTCGACATCATCGAGCACCTTCGGGATCCAGATGCCTTCATGGAGAAGCTCAGGGACGCCACGGGGAGCAAGAGGCCGGAGATCATCCTCACCACGGCGAATGTCGCCTTCCTGGTGACACGGCTGATGCTGCTGGTGGGCAATTTCAACTATGGTCGAAAAGGCATTCTCGATCGTACTCACACGCGCCTTTTTACCTTCAGGTCTCTGTGTGAGCTCTTGGAGCAGGCGGGTTATGAAGTCGTTGCTCTGCGCGGCATTCCAGCCCCCTGGCCGGCGGCCTTCGGTCCTGGCTGGTTTGGCCGCATGCTGGTGAGGCTCAACCAGGCGGCCATCTGGTTGAGCAAGGGCCTCTTTTCTTACCAGATGTTCGTCAAAGCCCGCACGCGGCCCAGTTTGCGGCATGTGTTTGAAGAGACGGTGCAAGCCAGTGAGGTGCTCAAGCGACAAGCCATTGCCCCCCAATTTTTTTCCCCGGTCGGTGCCGATCAATCATCATGACAACCCTGCTGCAGCGTCTTTCTGCATATCTCATCCGTCTGTCCAGTTCACGCTGGTTTCATGTCCTCATGTTTGTCCTGCTCCTGGTGCGGCTGACGTGGGGCATGTGGGAGTGGCGGGATTTGACCTATGGGGACACCTCCAGCTACTTTGCCTCCTTCAGCCGCGAGCGTGACGATGGCAAATCCTACTCGCTGGTCTTTTCACCGCTCTACGTGTGGTACTATTCCTTCTTTGGGAGTGCCTTCAGTGATGCTTCTGCGGCCACAGTGCTGCATCGCATCGGGGTTATCTTCATGGCGGGCTTTTCCGTGTTTCTGCTGTTTCGCTCGGTGTTGCCAAAGGCTGTCGGCTGGCTTGTGGCAGCTTGGTGGATAGTCCTTCCCATCAACTGGAACGCACTGTACGAAGTGCACCTGTTTGGAGTAGTGCCCCTCGCACTAGGTTGCTGGGCCGTCTCCGTGGCCCGGCGCAGGACACTTTGGTTGGGCATAGGGCTCGCCTTCGTCTGGATGGGTGCCCTGCTGGTGCGCAATGAGTTTGCCTTGTCCGTCGCCCTTCTCACGCTGTGTTGCGTGTTGCGCGAGTGGTGGGTGGCCCGGCGGGCGGCATCAGGGCTGAAGTGGGCAGCACTGGGTCGGTCGATCTTGTTGCTCGCAGCCCCGGGCCTGCTGGTTACCCTTTTGTCGGTCATGGTTTTTCATGAGCACTGGCAGAGCTGGAAAGGGGTGCGGAAACAATTCAAGGGCCGGCATGAACTCAACATCGCGCAGGTCTATCCGTTTACCTACCAGCAGCGTCACCCCGAGTGGACCCAAAGCCCCTGGACGGAAGGGCACAAGCTGATGGAAGAGCATTTTGGGATGCAATTCCCCATCTTCTCTGAGGCCTTCAAACGCAATCCGGACGCCATCTGGGATCACATCTTTTGGAACTTCCAGCTCCTGCCTGCGGGCCTGCAACTGGGCATGTTCAACTGCCATTCGAGTGCGTTCAGTCCTGACTTCACACCGCCGCGGCAGAATGTACCGCGTGCGGCCATCTTCAGTGGCATCGCCCTGCTGGTGGCGGGGATCGGTGGATACTTCGCATGGCGGAAGCGGGCGCTTTGCGCCCGGCTTTGCCATCAGCCTGCGGCTTGGTGCTGGGTCGCGCTTTTTTGCATGGTCCCTCCTTGTGTGGTGGCCATCATCACGCAGCGTCCACGGCCCAGTTATCTGTTCATGCTGGCCATCCTGCTCATGGTCGCGTGTGGCTGGGGGCTGGTGTTCATTTTGCGGAAGACTCATGGCTGGCGGACTTTCCGTGCCGCCTTCCCCCTTGCGGCGGCAGTGATCGTATGTGTGGCCGCCCCAGAGCAGACCACAGCACAGCTCTACACTGGGCATCAGTTGCGGGACACCTACCAGGCCATCCGGCCTTACCGCTCCATCTTCCGGAGCAAGCGGTCCGTGTATTGCTCCCGGCAGTTTACGGCGGAAATCACCAACTACCTCTGCGCGGGCTTCCCCCATCGGGCCAAGGCCGTCACTCCGGGGCCGCTGCCGGGTACTGCGGCGGAATGGACGAAGTACCTGGATGAAAACCGCGTCAACATCCTGTGTCTCGACGGCTTGGATATGAGCCATCCCCCGATTCAGGAATGGGTGGCCGCACAGTCTGGAGGACCCTGGATGGTGGTGGCCCAGTTTCCGGGAGTTGGGCCCTTCCGAATGCTGCTGTTCCGCAAGCCGCTGTAAGTGCTCTTGCGCGCTTACCTGTTCGCAGGTACGGGCGGCAGGCTGGCGTCCCAGGCTTGCAGTATGGTGGCGAGTTCCTTCGCCCGGCCAGGTTCGGCGGAGGAAAGGTTGTTTCCTTCTGCCGGGTCGCTGGCGAGGTTGTACAGTTGCACGCTGCTGCCACCGGCCTGCATGAGAAGCTTCCAGTCTCCTTCGCGGATGGCGAGGTCAGGGGCTGGGGTGTCGCCCATCTTGGCCCGGTCCGGTGGGCGGCGCCAGAAGAGGGGTTTGGCACGAGGTTTCCCGGGACCGACCCTGCCAGTGAGGGTGGCGCTGAAGTCTTCGCCATCCCCGGCAAGTTCAGCGGCCGGATTCGCGAGGCGGGTGAAGGAGGGGGCGATGTCCAGGGCGGAGAGGATCGTTGTTTCATCCACCGTGCCGCGGCGGGATTCAGCAACGAGGCCGCCCCAGGCCAGGAGGGGTTCGCGGAGCCCACCCTCGTAGAGGAAGCCCTTGCTGCCGCGGAAGCCGCCAGCCTTGCCTGCGCCTGGCTCAGGTCCGTTGTCGCTGGCTACGAGCACGAGGGTGTTGTCAAACAAGTCGGGGTGGGAGCGCACTTCGTCGAAGAGCGAGCCCAGCTGCGCATCCAGGTTCTCCAGCACACTGCGGTAGCGGGCTTCTTTGGTGTCGGCGGGTTTGCCCGGGGGCGGGGAGAAGGGCGAGTGCACGTCATCCGGCCAGAGATTGATGTAGAAAGGCTTCCCCTCCGCAGCAGCCCTTATGATGAAGCCTGTGGCCTTGTCTGCAAAACGGGCTGTTACTTCGTGGCGCGGCGCCCAGGTGATTTCACCGCGGCCCAGCTTCTCGCTGCCCACACCCAGACGCAGGCGCTCTTCTGGGCGTCCGTCAAAGCCGCCCATCACGGGCAGCACGCGGTCGCCCAGGCCTTCAAAGTTGGTCAGGGAGGCATCGAAGCCGTACTCGGTGATGAGGGGTGCCTCGCCCACATCCCGCTGGCCGCCCAGATGCCATTTGCCAAAGTGGCCCGTGGCATACCCGGCGGACTTCAGCGTGCGGGCGATGGAAGGTGCCTTGAGGTCCAGCCACTGGGCCATGCCGCGCTGCGTGTTGGAGGCCCGGTTCTCCAGGAAGGAAGTGATCCCCCAGCGCTGCGGCCACTGGCCCGTGATCACCCCACAGCGGGAAGGGGAGCAGATAGGCGCGGTCACGTAGAACTGAGTGAACCGGATGCCCTCCTTCGCCACGCGGTCGAGTTCGGGTGTCTTGGCGGAGCCTCCGTAGCAACCGAGGTCCCCATAGCCCATGTCGTCAATGAGGATAAAGATGAAGTTCGGCTGCGCAGGCAATGCGGCCGGGACTGCCCGGGGTAACAACAGAGCTACGCCCAAGGCGATGAGCTGGAGGAGTTTTCTCATGAGGAGCATGCTCGCCATACGGGGGCGGCAATGTCAAGCCTCCCTGCTGCCGTGAATCTTCCTGCCGCGGGTGGGTTGTGACTTTACAACCCCGGGCCTGCATCAATCATACCGTGTCAGTTTAACCGATGCTCACCCGAAACCCTTTTTGGCACCATGGAGAATCCCCACCCCGACTTGGCCCCTGCTGAATACCTTGTTCTCTCCCGCGGCCAGTGGGAGCCCTACCACACCAAGGAAGAGATCCAGGCTACGATTGACCGGTTCTACGACTGGATCGAGGGCATGGCGCAGAACGGCAAAATGCGCAAAGGGAGCCGCCTGAAAGTTGAGGGCAAAGTGGTCTCAAAAAATGGCGTCATCACGGATGGCCCTTTCGGCGAGGCGAAGGAGGTCATAGGTGGCTACTGGACCATCATCGCCAGCAGCCTGGAGGAGGCGGCACAGCTACTTTCCGGGAACCCGTGCCTGGAGCGTGGCCTGGTGTTTGAACTGCGTCCGCTGGACCCTGAGGTGGCCACGGCTTTCAACATCACCAACGAGACCCCGGCGGAGTTTATTGACAGCCAGTAGCCGCTCCTGACCGCAGCACCTGCGATTCTGTTGGTATGAAGAAGACGATCATTGGTATCATGGGGTCCGGTGACGACAGCGCCACGGCGGACATGGCCCAGGCCGAGGCCTTCGCACGCCACGTGGCCAAGCGGGGCTGGGTGGTGCTGACAGGGGGCCGCCCGGCCGGAGTGATGAAGGCCGCACATGAGGGCGCAAAGAAGGGCGGTGGATTGATCGTGGGTATCCTCCCCTACCAGCGCGCTGACGGGGATCACCAGCATTGCCCGCTGGTGGACATCCCCATCTATACAGGCCTGGGTGATGCGCGGAATGCCATCACTGGCCAGGCTCCCGATGTGGTGGTGGCCTTTGTGGAGGAGGCGGGTCCCGGCACCATTTCCGAAGTGGCGCTCGCGTGCAAAGCGAAGCGTCCTGTAGTCCTGGTGGGGCCGCGCCATAGCACCACGAACCTGGCCGCCGTGGTAAGTGATACCGCGCACCATGCCGAGGACGCGGATGCGGCGATGCGCCAAGTGGAGGCGATTCTCGAAAAGGCTGACCGGGTCGGCTAGATAGACTTCAGATATGATTCGATGTGGCAGAAATGCCACAGGGATTGTGGCAGGATGGTGCATCCGAATCCCCAGAGTGGAGCGAAAGCAAGGTAAGAGGGGTATAACGCCCCTGTGCCACCTCACCTCTTTTCCTGCCATGGTGTCTGCCGCACAACTGGAAGAAGCCCAGCGCGCCATCGTGCGCAGCGAGGGCTACTGCGAACTCGGGATGTATGAGCACGCTGAGCAGGAACTGCAGAGTGTGCCCCTGGCCCTGCGCGGCACATTGAACTATCTCAGTGCCATCTTTGTGGTGTATATCCGTATGGACCGGATCCAGGAAGCAACGAATGTAGGCCGCAGGATCCTGGAGGAGTGGCCCGCCGAAGGCATGGAGAGGGCGTAGGGTGGCAACCCAAACTCGCTTCGCGGGAGACACACGACCTGAAGTGACGCTGCCGCGTGAGCAAGCCTCACCGCCGCCGTGGCACCGCCGCATTCGCCCTGGGTTTTGTCTTCGCCAGGTCCTTCTGCCGGGGTCGCGGGCTCATCCCGCAGGCCAGGCCGGATCCAGCTCTATGACGATCGACATAGGATGGAGGAACTTCTTGCGAATGGGCTCGCAGCGCTTATTTCCTTGTCCAGCCTTCAAGGATCCACCATGAGCCATTTTGCCCTCTTCCGTCTTTACGCTAGCATGTTCGGCGGTCTGCTGATCGCCGGCATGGTCGCAGTCCCGGGCTCGCTTCGCGCTCAGCAGAGCCGGGTGGTGGGCAACCCGGTGCGGGATGAAGGGGTGGGAACCTCCGTGGAACAGGGGCAGACACCGCTGGACAAAGCCTTTGAGGGATCGGACCGCAAATGGCAGCCGGCAGAAAAACGGAAGAACCCGATTGAGGCCACGCAGTTCAGCATCGATTCACGCACCATGTACTTGGGGCGTCACCACTACAGCGGAGCCGAGGGGGAGAGCCTCGCCACCGGAGGCTGGGCCGGGGTGAAGACGGGTTACTTTGCCGGGCATCTTGCCTTTGGCATGACGGCCTATACCTCCCAGCATCTCTACGGCGACCAGGACAAGGACGGTGCTCTGCTGCTGGCCAGGGGGCAGGAGGGCTACACCGCTTTGGGCGAACTGTATGCCGATGTGAAGCTGACTGAGGGATTGAATTTCAATGTGGGTCGGAAGGAGTACGACACGCCTTTCATCAACCGCAATGACAACCGGCTGACACCCAACACCTTTGAGGCCATCTCCCTGCTCGGCGGGCACAAGGTGGGAAACGATGGCGCGTCTCTGCGGTACGGACTGGGCTATGTGGACACGATCAAGGAACGGAACTCGGACGAGTTCGTCTCCATGTCGGTGGACGCCGGGGCCAAGGCGGAGCGGGGCGTCTTTGCCGCAGGGGCCTTGTACAAGAAGGGGTCGTTTTCCTGGGGCGGGATCGACTACTACAGCCCGGACATCATCAACATCGCCTACTCCGAGATCAAGCTGGAGGTTCCGATCAATGAGTGGCTGAAGCCCCGGTTTGCCATGCAGTTCGTGGATCAACGCAGCGTGGGCGATGACCTGTTGCTAAATCCGGGGGACTCCGCACAGCTCTACGGGTTCAAAGCTGAGTTGCCTGTAGGAGCGGCATTGCTCACGGCG
>JBGGMQ010000707.1:0-3016 GCA_041287975.1 Verrucomicrobium sp.
GAGCAGTTGGCAAAGATCCAGGGCACGCTGCCGTGTTCCGCCGCGACAGATTCGAAGATGTCAATGCCATCGCGCTCCAGCGTTGAAAGGAGATCGGCGGGGGCGATCCGTTCTTCGTGCAGGCGGTGTGCTGTGAACTGAAGGATGAGAGGGTGGGCTCCGAGACGACGGGCCAGAGTCTGCCAGACGGGATCTCCCAGTGGAGGTATGAGACCATCGTGCACAACCGTGCCGCTCTGTGCTCTGGTCTCCGCCACAATGCGAGCCCGGTAGAGGAGGAACGCTGCATCCTCCAGGGCAAGCTGATGGACGGGCACTTCATGATACCCCGGAGCACTGAAGGGGTCGACCGCCTCCAAGATGACGTGAGCTTCGCTGGCAAGTTCCAGGAGCCGCTCCAGGGCTTCCGCCTTTTCGCAGCCTTCCAGCATTAGGCACACATTGGGCCGGGCAAGGATCTGCTTCACGGCCGCCTCATGCTTGGTATCGGCGACGTCGGCCAAGCTGGCCTGCGCCAGAATGCCGGCGAGGGCGGCGTAGTGCCCGGGTGAGCGGTGAAAATTGTAGCGGAAGATTCCTCCGGCGAACATGCCCGGTGCATCAGGTCCGGGGGCGACTTCCGCCAAGGCGGCAGCCGCGAGCGCGGACTTGCCGATGCCCCGGGCTCCCACGATGCTCACCCTTCGCACGGACTTGAGATGCTCGATGACGTTTTCCTTCTCCGAGGTCCGCCCAATGAAGTCGACAGCGGCAAGAGGCGGATGCCAGGGCCGGTTCGACTTCGAACCGGGGGGGCGCGTACTCCCACTTTCTGTCTGCACTGAGCTGGACTTTGCCTTGGTTGCGCTGGTTTCCAGGAAACTGTTCCGCAGGGTGCGATCCCGGTCGACAAAGGCCTGCATCATCTCTTCCAGGGTGGGTCGCAGTCGCCGGATGGCCATCCGGAGTTCTTCAACCCCCGCAACCAACGCCTGCTCACCATGATGCCTGACGAGGCGGTTGCGATGGGATTTCTGCAGTTGGTGGAGCTCTAGAGACTCCTCCGGGTGTGAGAGAAGGGGGAAATCAGGGCCGCAGACGAAAGGGAACACCGGCTTCCCCAGAGACTTCGCCATCGCCAGCTCCATCTGAGTGTAGCTCCGGCAGGGCTCCGCTGCGGGACGGTTCTCTGGCTGCGATCCAAAACAGTCTCCTGCCAGATGGATGAAGGCGTCGCATTTGCTGATGTGATGCTCCATGAGGCTCCAGGCCGCCCCCCATTCACCAGGGTAGGCATCCACATGCACTGGCGTGGCTCCTATCTGAAGAACCTCCGAGCGCACCAAGTTGACCGCGATGCCCAGGTCAAGACTTGCCGCGCTGATGTAGATCTCCGGTCGCCGTATCACAATCAGAAGGTGAAAGGTTTACTTTATGCGAAGATGTTGGTCTTTAACAAGTGATGTAATCGAGAAGAAATAATAATAGCGATAACGTCTTCAATCTGGGGAAAATGGCAGATTTAGCAGTTTGAATTGCTTCTGCCATTCAGGACGGGGCTTGCGCCGCCTTCGGGATTCCGCTTCGATGTAGGAAAACATGGCTGGTCTTTCCACTCTCCCCATGTCCCGCCTGGCAGACCGGCTCCGGCCCCACTGGCAGCGGTTTCGCCAGATTCCGGTCGTGCGACGATGGTGGCGGGAGGGGGTGGTCATTGCCGCTCTTCTGATTGTCGTGCTGGCTCCGTTTATTCTGAGGCCCGCGGAGGGCGGTGCTCCCTCCCGCTTTGACCGGCGTTTGGTCATTCTCACGCCGCACCACGAGAAAATCCGTCACGAGTTTGGCCGGGCCTTCGCCCGGAAGTGGAAACAGGACCGTGGAGAGAATCTGTATGTGGACTGGCGGGTAGCGGGAACGTCCGAAATCACGCTGATGATGCGGTCCGACTATGCTGCTGCCTTTGAGCTGTACTGGACGGATCAACTGGGTCAGAAGTGGGCGCCCGAAGTCGCCTCCGCGTTTGGGAACGCGAGGGTGACTCTGCCGCTTGCGGGGGACCGGACCCCTCTGACGGTTGCGCAAGAGGCTAGAAAGGCGTTTTTGGACTCCGCCACCTCCGTGGGGGCGGACCTGTTCTTCGGAGGCGGGGCGGTTGACTATGAAGGACAGGCCCGGGCAGGGTTCCTGGTGGCGGCAGATGCCACGACCAAGTTTGGCCTGAAGCCGCTGATGAAGCAGCACCCTGAGTGGTTCAGGGCAGAAGTGATCCCCCAGACGCTGAGCGGTGAGGTCTTCTACGACAAGGACCAGCGCTGGGTGGGCACCTGCCTCTCCAGCATGGGCATCTGCTTCAACCGGGATGTGCTGAAGCGGTTGGGGATCGAAAAGGAACCCACTCAGTGGAGTGACCTGGCGGACCCTCGCTACCTGGGCCAGATCGCGCTGGCGGACCCCAACAAGAGCGGCACCGTGACGAAGTGCTTCGAGCAACTGATCCAGCAGCAAATGGAGCTGGCCATCCGTGAAGAGCGGAGCAAACCCGCTGGCTTCAGAACAGATGCAGAGCTGCTTGCGACGGGCATTGCTCTGGGATGGGAGCGTGGGGTGCAGCTCATCCAGCGCATCAGCGCCAACTCGCGGTACTTCACCGACAACGCCACCAAGATTCCATTGGAAGTGGCGCAGGGGGATGCGGCGGCAGGTATGTGCATCGATTTCTATGGGCGCTCGTTTGAGGAGCAGGTGAGGAAGGCGGATGGTTCCACCCGGATCGGCTATGTGACGCCCTTGGGCGGCTCCTCCATGGGAGTGGATCCCATGGCCATGCTCCGCTGAGCGCCCGAGCCAGAGACCGCGATGGCTTTCATGGAATTCGTCCTGAGTGACGAAGGGCAGAAGCTGTGGAACTACCAGGTGGGCGCTCCGCAAGGGCCGGAGCGGGACAACCTGAGACGGCTGCCAGTGAGGCTGGACTTTTACAGCGAGGCCAATCGCAAGTACATGACGGATGCCGGTACCGAGCCGCTGACGACCGCCC
>JBGGMQ010000708.1:0-7682 GCA_041287975.1 Verrucomicrobium sp.
AAGTCGTTTCCTTGCGGGCATGCGACCATGGGCTTTTTCTTCTTTGGCCATTTCTTCATTCACCGTCGACGCCACCCCCGGCTGGCGTGGGTGGCTTTCGCCTCTGCTCTCGCGTTGGGCTGGCTCATTGGCTTCGCCCGCGCCATGCAGGGCGGGCACTTCATCTCAGACATCTGGTGGGCCATGGGGCTCATGTGGCTCACCTGTGGGGCCTTGTGGCAGGGGACCCATTGGATGGAGCAGAAAAAATGGTGCGCAGCCTTCTTCAACTGGCTTCAGCGCAGGCCTCGTACGGGGGCGGCCCTGGTGGGCGTGATCATCCTGCTGGCGACTGTCGGTGCCCTCCTGGCCACTCCTTATCAGCGAGAGCAGGACGTGGCAGCGGGGCCGCTTCCTGCCGAACGACGGTTGAAACTCTCGGGCATCTTTCAGGAAGGTGACATCGAGATCCACGAAGCCGCCGATGCCAGACTCAAAGTTTCCGCCAATGGTCACGGCATGGTTTGGAGCAAGGTCCTGTCCGGGGTCCGGCAACGGGAGGAGGATGACCTTTTTGAGACCCGTTTTGTGCAGACCCGGGAGGGGTGGTTCACGGAACTAAACCAGGACATGATTCTGCATTTTCCAGTTCATCGGGCGGAAGAGATACTCATGACCTTGCGGTCCACGGAGCTGGCCTTCAACCTGGAGGCTGCTGCGGCGGCGCAGACCTGGAAGTTCATGGGCGAGGGGGAGGTGATTGTGGGTATCGCGAGAGATGCGGCGGTAACGCTCCAGGCAGGCCCGGAGGTCAGTGTCAAAGGCCTGGCGAAGCTGGGCTTCGTGCGTGGGGATCGGGGCCGGTGGTTGAAGGCGGGAAAAGGATCCTCCGTGAAGCTGCAGCTCGCCTTGTCAAAAGGCATCCTGACCCTCGTTCCAGGACCGGTGACGAATGGGAAGTGACGGTCATTTTGCATTGATCAAATCGCCAGAACCAGGGGCTCAGCGATGATGGAGTGCCCTCTCGACTCTCTTCACACCCGCTGCCATGAGCACCTCCATTGCACCCCGTCAGATCCGCCTGAAACGTGTGCCCATCACGGCTAAAATGTGGCCGGACATCAAGCTTCTCTGGAAGGAGATGATTGCCGCATTGACCAGCCGGCGCTGGGCCTGGCTGGCTGCCACTGCGACGTTCCTCCTGGTGGTGTTTCTCTTCTTGTTCCCCAGGGATGCCGAGGTCCTCCGTGCGGTGCAGTTGAAGCAGTCTCCAGACAAAGCGCTGCGCTCGGATCTCAAAGAACTGTCGGGCGAAATCGGGCGCTGGGGCGATTTTGCCGGCTACAATCTCTTCCTCGTCATTGCGGTATGGGGTGGCGGTCGTGTCTGCCGCTCCCGTTATTTCCAGAGACTGGCCGTGGCGAGCATGCTCTGTGCCATTATGGCCGGGCTGGCGGCCAATGTCTTCCGCTTCACCACAGGCCGTCCCCGGCCCAATGCCATTGCCAAAAAAGGCATCCCGGACGGCTGGTACGGCCCGCAGGTGAAGTGGGACTTCAACTCCTTCCCCTCCGGGCACACCGCCACCGCATTTGGCTCCTCGATCCCACTTGCCGTCGCCATGCCTGTCGTGGGTGTTCCTGCCCTCATTTGTGCCTCCAGTGTTTGCTGGGCACGGATGTATGGTAACCAGCATCACCCTTCTGATGTGGCCGTGGCCATCTGGATCGCCATCCTGTTTGGCATCCCCCTGGGGCAGGCAGTGCGCAGAACGCGCTTTGTGAAGGCGGCTGGCGATCCCGAAGGGGATTATGGGGTTGATGAGGACGATGCCGGGGAGATCGTCGAGGTGGGGGAGGCGAGAGTCGGTCAGATTTAATTTGCGGGCATCACGAGCCGCAACTCAACCCAACTGCTCCGCGCCAGATTGTAGCCCGTGACATCTAGAATCTGGGCGCCGGGCAGGCTGTTTGTCAGGGCGTCCACTACGACACTGTTGTCTTTGCTGGTGTCTGGAGCACTGCCGGTGCACCATTGTTTCAGCCGGTCGCTCAGTGTCCACTCTCTGCGCAGCAGCACCACCGCGCCGGTCCGGCCTTTTTCGATCCGTTCCTTCACTCGCTCCATCTTGGAAAGCAGGGTCCATTTCCGGTCGGCGTAGTACACCAGGCTGGGTTCGGTGAACCCCCATGCAACCAGGTCTTTGTCCTTGGCCACCTGGGAAAGCGTGGGGACCATCTTGATCACCGGATGTTCAGCCCGCAAGGCGCGTCCGAAGGGGATCAGAGACAAGGCCGCGAGTGCGACGGAGCAGCCCATCCACACACGGTGGTTTCTGGAGGCTGCCAGTCCCAGGGATAGCAGGGCGAGTAGAAGAACCGCGCCTGCCGTCAAGACCCAGCGGAAGGCTTCGACAGAAACCCACGAGCCATTCCAGGCGAGCACCAGGATCGCGATGGCCAGGCAGGACATGAGGGCAACATAGCCCCAGCCAAACACGCCCCACCGGATGTTGCTGTTTCCTGCATCCTTGAATCTCACGGCCAGAGCGCTCCCGAGGAGGAGGAAGAATCCCGGGAAACCGGGCATCACGTAGTGGGGGAGCTGAGTCGCGTAGAGGAAGAAGATGAGGTAGGGCGCGGCAAACCAGGAGCACAGCAACGCAACAGGTGCGCTCCAGTTGGCGCGAAGATGTTTCCAGACCAGAGGCAGGAAGACGATCCACGGCAGAAGGCTCAGGAAGGCGGTGGCGAAATAGTAGAACGGAAGCACCAGCCTGCCATTGAAGGCCTGGGTGCCTCGTTTCACGACGTGTTCGCCCATGCCCACCTTCCAGAACAGACCATGGGTGTGCAGCAGCGCTGGGACACCCCAGGCCGCTACCATGAGGAAAGCAATGACCACTCCCCATCCCGCCTGCAGGCGCCCCCAAGGCACCGGCTTGCGCCAGAAGGCAAACCTCCACAGCAACAGCGCGAGAACGGGCACCAGCAGTGCGATGGGGCCCTTGGCCAGAAAGCCGGCCCCAACGGAGAGCCACAACATCCACCAGCTGCTGGAGAACTTTTTCGAGCCCTCGTCTGCGCCCGTGAGCAAGTCCATGAGAGCTGCCATGGTCAGCGTCACGCAGAGGACCATGGGCATGTCTGCCACGGACAGACGACCGTGGATCAGGGCTTGCAGGCAGGTCAGCCAGCCCGCGGCCGCCCACCAAGCAGCGGTTCGTCCAAACAACCGTAGCCCCATCCGGAACACCACCAGTGCCACCAACCAGGCCGCCACCGCAGAGTGCAGACGGGCGGCCAGTTCATTGAACCCCAGCAAATGGTAGTGCAGCCGCATCCACCAGTAGGTCAGCGGCGGTTTGTCAAAGCGGTACTCCCCGTTGAAGTAGGGAATCACCCACTCATCCCGCTGCATCATCTCCATCGTCGCATGCGCGAACCGAGGCTCATCCCGGTCCATGAGCGGAATCTTCCCCGTGCCGGGAAGATAAAGCACCACGGCGAGCCCCAGCAGGATCAGCCAGGCGGGAATGCGATGTTGGAGGGCAGGGCGTGTAGTAGGAGCGTGAGTTGAGCTTTCCATTGTGCGAGCGGTACTCCCGCCTCTCGACTCAGAAAGAGCAGTCCGTCCAATGCCACATGGCAAAGTTCTCGTGACATAAGGGGCCAGTCCATCAACCTGCCCAAACTCCCACTGGCCGATTCCGACGTCCCCACCCCTCATCGCTACCAACACCGGGCCCCGTAGCAGCCGACGTGAGGAGAACGAACCAACGGCCGCGCCATTGGGGTGGCCGCCAAGGAACCGCCCCTCCATTACGCCGAAGCTCTTCCCCGAAGGGGATGCTGCTTCAAGCCCAAGGTTGGACGAGCTTCCAGCGAGTCTACCTTGGGTATGAATAGACGCGCTCTACTCCGAAGGAGTTGTTGCGGTCTCTGCCCCTGCAGTACTCAAGGTTCCTTGGCAGGCTCCAGATGAAGGTGTATGGCGTCAGCTGGGTATGTGGCAGTCAGAGTTCAGGAGACTGCCATGCCTTGCAGCGTGGCCGCGCCGTAGAAGCGCAGTTAGTGCCTCCTCACGTCGTCAGCTACAAGGGCAGGTTGTTGGTGTCTGGAGGCAGAAGGGGTGGCCAGGGGGCTGACTGCCGTAGTCGGCCTGGAGGCTGGCGCCGGGACGATGGGCAACTCCATCAGCCTGCCCAAACTCCCACTGGCCGATTCCGACGTCCCCACTACTCATCGCCACCAACACCGGGCCCCGTAGCAGCCGACGTGAGGAGGCTCTGGCTGAAGGTCTATGGCGTCCGCTGGGTCTGTGGCAGTCAGAGTTCACGAGACTGCCATGTGTTGGGGTGTGCCTCCCATCCGCCTCCTTGCCTCCAGCGGGGATGTGCCTGTTTTTCCAATCCTCACCGCAATGTCAGCACCGCCATCGCCGTGGAGTACACCGTTCCACCGGCGCGGCTGGAGGGATCTGCTGCACTGCTCCAGGTGCCGGATTCTTCACCATCAGTCCGCTGATCCGTCACCAGGTGATGCCGTATCGCGGCGAGGCGTTGCAGGGATTCGGCAGTCTTCTGCCGACGCAGAGTAGAGACGGTGAAATACGCACGTTGATAGTCAGTGAGAGCCTCGTCCACGCTGCCGCCGACCAGGGCTTCCTGGGCAGGCTGGGCTGCCAACCACTGGCGGGTCCGGTCCAGACTGGGGGAGACCTCCTGCCAGCCAAGTTTGGTGGCGAGTTCGAGGACATCTTTGTGCCACAGGGTGGTCGTCACATCCGCGACGGGGGAGTGCGGCGAGCCATTCCAGCCGCCCTCGGGTGTTTGGGTGTGCATCACCACCCGCATGGCCAGATCAATGGCCTGATGCAGGCGCGGCTCGGGTCGGCGCTGGTAGGCGTGCAAAAGGGCCAGGGTGCACATGCTCTGCATGTAGGGTGCTTCCCGGAAATAGAGCCCAAAGGTGCCGTCGGGGTTCTGCTGCCGCACCAGGTAGGCTGTGGCCCGGTCTGCCGTAGCGGAGAGGCCTTCATCCAACGCCCCCTCCAGCAGCGCGATAAGCGGTAGCGCCGTCAGCGCCACCTCATACCGCGGGATGCCGCCCCACTTCTCCACATTCCACGAACCGTCGGGTTCCTGATGATGGCGGAACCAGTCGAGCGCCTTGGCCACGCTGGCCGCATTCTCCCGGACCTGAACTTCTGCCGCTGCAGGCGCTTCCACAGTCTCAACGACGGTGCCGCTGCCTGCTCTTGTGATCTCTGGCCTCACAGTCCGGGCGATGCCCAGCCCTGCGCCAACGGCTACTGCCAGCAGCGCGGCAGCCGCCGCCACACGTTGCCATCTCCAGAAAGAGCTTCCGGGCCTCGCAGGGGACACCGCTGCCATCGTGGCCTCATCCGTCTTGATCGCTCGCACCTGCTCCAGCAGCCTTGCGGAGAGGTCCTGTTTCAGCATCAAGGGTACGGAGGGCGTGGCATACAGCCGGGCGTAGATCTCCCGCGTGGACGCGACCTCAGCCTGGCAGGCCGCGCACCAATCCAGATGCTGCTCAAACGTCTCCAACTCACGGCGTGAGAGTTCATTGGCCAGATACGGCCCGGCTTCGCTCTGGAGAGGGCAGTCAGACTTCATCGCGGAGAGATTTTTTCAACGCACTGAGCGCCAGATTGATCCGGGACTTCACGGTGCCCAGGGGGATTTCCAGCACGTCAGCAACCTCCTGGTAGCGCAGACCCTGGTAGATGTTCAGCACGATGACCTCCCGTAGCTTTGGGGAAAGCTCAGCGAGGGCGGCCTCCACGTCATCTCGTGGTACTCGCGGCTCAGGCACTGGCTGCTGGACGATGGAAACCTCCCGCTCCAGCACAGATGCCAGCCGCTCGAAGCGCACAATCCGCCGTCCTCGATCCGCCCAGACGTTGCGCGCCAGGTGGTAGAGGAACGTCGTGAACCGGGCCGAGGGCCGGTACTGGACACGAAACCGGTATACCCGGAGGAATGTTTCCTGCACAAGATCTTCACCATCTGATGAAGCGCCCATGCGGATGAAAAAGTTCAGTAGCGCCTGCTGATGCCGCTGGACGAGGTGAGTGAAGGCCGTCTCTGATCCCGTGGCGACCTCCAGCATGATCATCACGTCCGGGTCCTGGGGCGGCAGGCTCGCTTCCAGCAGGACCTCCCGCTTCTCGTCGGGGAGAAGCGCGAAGTCAGCGGGGGCGGCGACTGCGGCAGGGTACATGAGGGAGAGGTGATTCGGCACTACGGGGCCTGGTGAGCGGCGCCCCTTGCGCAGGTCTAAACGCTACTGCGGCAAAATCCTTTGGGGGAGATAAATTTTTCACTGAACTTTTTTGGTGGGCGGAGCGCTCTGTCTCCCACTCATGCCCTGCCCGCATCCCTACCTGCTCTCTCCATCCGGTGGCTGCCCGCCATCCCGGGGGCGGCAACAAGGATTCACCCTGGTGGAGATGCTGATGGTGGTCTTCGTGGTGGCCGTGATCGGGGCCTTGGTGATCCCGATGGTGGATGAAAGTGGCGTACGAGCAGAGCACACCATCACCCGTGCCACCCTCCAGACGGTGCGGGAGGCCCTGGTGGGCTCGCCTTCTGCGCCGGGGTTCGTGGCGGATGTGAAACACATCCCCGGCCTGCAACTGGCGGGCACCCGCTTGCACGATCTCCTGGCCCCCACCCGGCCAGATCGCGTGCCACAAGCGCTGCCCGCCTTTGATCCCCGGGCCCGTCGTGGCTGGCGTGGCCCGTACCTCAGCCAGACCACGGGCACGATGAATACGAATCGTCGCCACGGCAGCTTCTTCCCCAGTCCCACAGACGTGCGCTTTTTTGGAGACGGCACGTTTGGCGACCGTGGGTTCTTCATTCAAGAGATCATCTATGGCCGCCCCGGCGACGACACGCTGCCGACAGACGATCCGCTGGCCTTCGGGGATCTCACCATCGCTGACGGCTGGGGCAATCCCATCGTGATTCAATGCCCGGTGATGGACGAAGAAGATCAGCCACTATCTCCTGCCAGGCAGTGGCACTTCGCCCGGCTCGTCTCGGCGGGACTGGACGGCGTGCTTTCTACTCCTTCTCGACGCTTCGCTGGTCTGCGCCTGGACGGCACCGCCCCTGGCCGGGGGGATGACCTCGTCCTTTTTATCAATCGCATGGACCTTCCCACTGATCCCACTTCTGACCATGACGAACCCGAGGAACCGTAGCCACCCTGCCGCCTTTACGCTCATGGAGCTGGTGGTTGTGCTGGCCATCCTCGCCGTGGTCACCTCCCTCGCGGTGCGTTCGGTGGATCGCGTGGAGGACCAGGGGCGCTATGAGGCCAACCTCCGCATCATGCAGGAGATCGAGACGGCTGTGCTGGGCTCGCCAGATGATCGCGCCCTGGACGGCACCCGGGTCTTGAGTGGCTTCGTGGCGGATATGGGTCGTCTGCCAAGGACGGTTGAAGAGACCGTCCACATTTCCGGAATTGAGGCTGAAGCTTTGACCTTGCGGGAACTGTGGGACTGGCCACCTGCAGGCAAGAAGTATGACGTGCGCAAGGCATCATTGACCAATCTTGCTGTGGAAGATCCAGTGCATGTAGATGAACAGGTCTATGTTCCAGGAGGCTGGCGCGGTCCTTATTTGCGGTTGCCGATGGAAGAGACAGCCTTGCGCGACGGCTGGG
>JBGGMQ010000709.1:0-9696 GCA_041287975.1 Verrucomicrobium sp.
ACGAAGGGAAAGTCGAACTTCGAACGGTAGGTCTCATTGCATCTTTGGAACTGCGCCACCTCAGCTTCAGTCAGCACATCCAGGCCCGCCGCTTTCTGTTCAGTAGCAGACTCATCCGTCAGCGCGCCGAGCCGATCACCCAAATCGGGATGCTTCCGGATCAACACCAGCTTCTCTTCGTCACCCGCTTCATGCATGGCTGCGCACATCGCGCGATGAAGCTCGTCCAAACTCCCAAACGGGCCTGCTACGCTAGCCCGCTCCGCCACCCAGGGAGAATGCTCAAACACTCCGCCGAGAACTGCGACGAACCCCGCGCCCTCGAGTTGATTCAGTTCAGTGAGCGTGATCATGCAATGCAAAGCGTCACTAGCAGAGAATCACTCTCCATACATCTCTTTGCTCAGGGCGCTCTAGTCCACCCGTTGTCGCAAAAACTAAGGAAGCAGCTTGGTCCCCAGGATTCATCCTGCGACCAAGGGCTCGAGGCGAGGATTCACGTAGTCATTGCACAGTTGTGCGGTGAAAGAAGCAGGTTCATCCGCAATCCCGGTGCGAATTTCGCCAAAGCGGAAAAGGGATTCACGGGGCCTAGTGAGTTCCGTGAAAATGCTCAGCGAAAGGCGTCGATCGGGGGTGATCTTGATCAGCTTCTCCACGCGATTCAGTTCGGCAAGAAATGCACTTTTCTGTACTTGGTAGAGTTCCCGCTTCACGGACGGGAAGAAGTGGGTGATTCGTTCGACGTCCTCGTCAGCCCACGCGTGCCCACACCAGTGGGGACTGAGGGTATGTGCCACTACTGCTACATTCACAAACTCGCCAGTTTCCACGTATGGAAGATAGCGGAGAATGGCGTAGTTAACGATCTGTGGAGAGTTGCTCACGAAAAGCTCCAAAAATTTTCGGATTCTGTGAAGGGGAGACTTAGGACCGACTGTACGTGCATTTGATCCAATTGCACAGGCATTGTTGTGTCTCCGTCCACGTGCAACCATTCAAGGGGCAATTCTTCGAAAATCTCTGGCACCAAGTGAAGTGCTGATCGTAACGGTCCCTCCATCTTGTCTCGAAACCCCTCTGGCCAGTCGCCTAATAGTCCTCCAAAAACGTGCGACTGGAAGAATCGAAGTCGGCTGAATTCGGAATCAAATGCCAGGTTGAAATCGTAGGCCCACAGGGATGGAATTCCCAAACTTGGCTCCCGACCAACGGTCGTCTCGGGAGTTGATGCGAATCGCGTCGTTAGCAAGTTCGGATTTCCGCCCAACTCTGAAAGACTTCGATCTTCGTTTTGAATCCACAGATCGACCAGAATCAAAAGTGCCATGGTTTCGTCTGTCCAAACTTGCGTATCAGCCCAGGTCAATTCTTGTCCGCCTGCAATCATTCTCGAACCAAAAACCGTGCCGACGCCGAGATCTCTGACGTCCCTGCGGGCGCTGGCGTCGAGAATCGCTCCGGGTACCTCAATCATTGAGAATTCTGGCACCGAGAGTTCGGTATGGGGAAGCACTGCTTTTATGAGTCTTCCGGCGACCCATTCGCAGCACAAGGACCTAAGCCCGGCATGTCGGCCTTTCACGTAGTAGGTTGACTGGTCGCCAGCCTTGCAAATGAAGGGGCGCGTCATGCCCTGCTCACTACGTGCCAGTATCTGAGTAATAGCGGTCATGATCGAACCTAAGTCTTTTCTCCAATAGGAATCAGTCTTTGTATTTGAGCTCTCAAAATAGCCCGGTCGTCTGTTGTGTCACACTCAATCGCTACCCACTGATCATCCAAAATAATCCCGCTTCTGCGATCAAAATTGCAATAATGACGCTCAAACCCTTCCGCGTTGCTTTTGAACCGAAGTTGATAGTTCCCCGCTTGAAATCCGTGTTTGCGCTTTCGGCTGAGCCCGAAGCAACCTCCACCAGCCACCAGCCAAACCGCGCCACCAGAAAAGGCATCGTCACATAGGTCGTCGCTGCCACGGTGATCACATTGAGCGCCAACGTCACCATGGCCACGTCCCAACCTGCAAAAAACGGGCGCACGTACTTCAGATTGATCATCACCAACGGATAAAGTCCGATCAAGACCAGCAAGGCGGTCTTCCACTTCGCGGGGCTGGCTCCTGTTGTGGGATCCACTGGGACCCATCCGGGAAAGGGGGATTGCAGCCGGGTGGCCTTGGTGTTCTGGACCGCGTCTTTGGCCTCTTCCAGCAAGGCACCGCGCTCCGAAGATTGTCTCCAGCGCTCCAGGTTCTCCTCCGTGTCGAATCGCAACAAGGTCGTCCACTCATTACCAGCCTGACCCGGATTGGGCGGGATCACATGGACGCCCCGGAAGCCATCAAAGCGGGCCTGCGCCTCTTGGGTCTTGCGGGTCCAGTCGCGATAGACATCGTTCATGCCTGGTCGCACTTCAGAGCGGATAATTTCCGTAACCCCTCCTGGCCGCGCATGATCCTCCTGCTGGGGAATGCTCTCTACAAAGGTCGATCCATCGGCCAGCAGCTCCCTGGCCTCCGCCGTGAGCCAGCTTCGCTCTTCGGACTGCATCCACTGATCAAGCTGTTCGCTTGTGGAGAAACGAACCACCAGCTTCCACTCGTGACTGCCTTGGTGGGGTGGGGGAAGCAGGTCGGCGCTCATGAACCCCTCAAACCGCAGCACCTTTGTGTGATACCGGATCTGCCAGGAGGAGACGGCCCGAGGCACTCCGGCACCTGGCCGGGCCTTCAAGGTGCATACGAGGGTGGCAGGGATGGCGCTGGACATGCTTTGGAGGCGGGCAATGAAGCTCGCTCAGTCCAGTTCTGCCAGCATCTCTTTGGCAAAATGATGGGTCAGATGTCTTCGGTACTTGGCGGTGCCATGGGCATCATCGAAGTATAGATCAGAAGGGATGCCAAGATCCAGCGCCGCAGACAGTGCTGCCTCATCTGGCTTCCCCTCAAACCGAATTTGCACCGGACGAACGATGGCGGCAGTGACCGTGAGTCGCCACTCTTGTGAATCGGGACTCTGAGTGCCGATCAGCAAGACGGTGGAGCGTCCTTCTTGCGTAAGAGCATGACGGCGGAATAGCGTGCGTTTGCGAAGGGCACTGGCTGGAAGGTGCAGGCTACGCAGCAGTTCCCCCGGCTGCAGAATGTTTTGCTGATTGCCTGTGACAAAGTCCAGTGCTGGCACCCTGCGCGGTGTCCCTTCCCGGGGCCACAGCAGGCATTCGCCTTCAAGGGCTACGACCAAGGCAGTGAGTGCCCCTGCAGGCAGGGATAGACAGACGTTTCCTCCCACAGTCGCTTCGTTCCAGATCTTGAAAGACGACTGCAGGGCATGGCAGCATTCAGCAAAAAGGGGAGCCGCTCTCCAGTCCGGCGGGGCCTCGAACCTCAGCAACTCAGCGATTTTGCAGGTGGCTCCAATCTCCAGCCCGCCTTCGGTGACTTTGAGCGTTGGCCATGCAAAGCGCTCGATGTCGATCAGCGTGTGCAATCGCGGTTGGGGTTCAGAATACAGCCAGGTGCCTCCTGCCAGCCAGGCCTGCCCCTCGGCCCATCCTGCGATGGCATCCGGAGCTGTAGGTTTGAGGTAAGAAGTGACGTGGGGAAGATCCATTGCAGGGTGAAGACAGCGACAGGGTTGGGACAATATTGGGTTGATGTCGTCGAATTCGATGGATGACGAACCGGCACGAACGATCTACTCTAAATCTCCATGGAATCCAGTCACCGATTCGCCGTCCTTATCCTCGCGGCAGGTGCCTCACGGCGCATGGGGCGCAACAAAGCGTTGCTCCCCTGGGGGCGGACAACCGTCCTGGAGCACCTGCAGGATCTCTGGTCTCGTGCAGGGGCTACTCAGCTGGCGGTCGTCTTTGATCCCCGGCAGTCGGCCATGGTGGAGGAGCTCAGTCGTTTGCCAATCGCCCAGGGCATTCCCAACCCCAATGCCGACGAAGGGATGATGGCCTCCCTACGTGCGGCTGCGGACTGGTCGGGGTGGGATTCCAATCTCGACTTCGTGATCGTTGCGCTGGTAGATCAGCCGCAGATCCCGCTTTCGGTCGTGTCGGACCTTGTTGATCTGGCGGCTTCGCATCCGGGTTCTGTCACTCAGCCTCGTAGTAGCAATCGCAGGGGACACCCCATTGCCATTCCCTGGTCAGCTTTTTCATCCATCGCAGACTCCACTTCGCAGAATCTGCGAGAGCATCTTCATCAGATCGACTTGCCCCGCCACTATCTTGAAGTTTCTGACCCCGCCGATCTGGAGGACATGGACACGCCCGAGGACTACCAACGTCTACGGGCCCGGAAAGACTGAGAAGCAAAGGCATCTGGGCGAGTTGCGTTCGACTTCAGGCACCATTTGCCAAGGCCAGCGAACAACGATTGTGCGTCTCGATCACAGCGGGCATGTCCACGGTGACGACGGATCCGTTCTCCACGATCACCCGGCCGTGTACCACCGTGAAGCGCGCCTTCTCGGGGGCGCAGAACACCACTGCGGCCACCGGGTCATGCAAAGCTCCGGCGTAGCCGAGTGTATGCAGATCCAGGGAGAAGAAGTCGGCGCACTTGCCTGGCTGGAGAGAGCCGATGTCGTCCCGGCCCAGCACACTCGCACCTCCCAGAGTCGCCACTTCCAAAGCCTCACGGGCGGTCATCCACTCCCCGGCCCGTGAAGGGTGAGAGGGCGGAAGTTCAGGCTGTTTCCTCGTTCCCGCGGCTGGCAACCCCAAACTCAGCCGTGCCAGCAGCATCGCCTGCCGGACTTCCAGCAGCATGTTTGAGGCATCATTGCTGGCCGACCCGTCGACACCGAGGCCTACCTTGACGCCTGCCTCCAGATACTTCTTCACTGGCGCAATCCCGGAGGCCAGTCGCATGTTCGAGCAGGGGCAGTGCGCGGCCCCCGTACCCGTTTGGGCCATGCTCCGGATCTCCGCGTCATTCACATGCACCGCATGAGCGAACCAGACATCGTCACCCAGCCAGCCAAGTGTCTCCATCCAATCCACAGGACGACGCTGAAAGCGCTCCAGGGTGTAGCGTTCCTCATCCAGCGTCTCGCAAAGATGGGTGTGCAGCTTCACTCCGAACTGCCTGGCGAGCGCCGCTGATTCTACCAGGAGCGCTGTTGATACGGAGAAAGGCGAGCACGGTGCCAGCACCACTCGGGTCATCGCTCCTGGAGCGCTGTCGTGATAGGTGCGAATGACCCTTTCGCTGTCTTCGAGAATGAAGCTTTCCTCCTCCACGCAATCATCTGGGGGGAGACCACCCTTGGACTCTCCCAGTGACATCGAGCCGCGGCTCGCGTGAAACCGTACTCCCAGCTCGCGGGCTGCCTCGATCTGGCAGTCGACGTTGTTGCCGTTCTGATACAGGTAGGTGTGGTCAAAGACCGTCGTGCATCCCGAGAGCGCCATTTCGGCCAGACCGACCAGAGTGCTGGCGCGTGAAGCCTCCTCGTCGGTTTTGGACCAGATGCGGTACTGCGCTCTCAGCCAGGGAAAGAGATTGTTGTTCTGTGCGGCAGGCAGGCACCGGGTCAGAGTTTGATTCAGGTGGTGGTGTGTATTGACGAATCCCGGCAGCACGATCTGCCCGGAAAGATCCAGCACGCGGTCCGCCGAGGCAGGCAGCTCATCCATCGTCCCCACCTGCTGGATGATCCCATCCTCCGCATACAGCCCCGCCCCGCGTAATTCACGCCGTGCCCCATCCATGGTCACCAGGACTTCGGCATTTTTGACAAGGAGCGTGGCCATATCTCAAGAATCCTACACCTGGCGTCTACCGTCCAATCCGCAGTTCACTTGAACCACGCAAAGATCCACCGCTCAAAGAAGTGCAGCAGGAATACAACTGCCAGCGCATAGGTGAAGGGCGTCAAATCGCGGGGCCTCACGGGTGGGGACTCCTCGAACTCCCGATGCAGCTCAGTCACGGCCGAAGCCTTGCCCTTGCGGTTCATGGTGCCCAGTGAGATCGCGGCCAGGGCGATCAACCCAATGCCAATCCCGGTGCTGATGCTAAAGGTCATCGGCATCGTCATCAGTGTCAGAATGGCAGGAGCGGAGACTTCAAAGCGGGTAAGGTCAATTTCACTGACACTTTCAAACATCAGGATGCCCACGACCACGAGGGCGGGTGCCACCGCCACGCCCGGTATCATGAGGATGATGGGCGTCAAAAACAGGGCCAGCAGAAAGAGGATGGCGACCACAACGGAGGTCAATCCCGTGCGTCCCCCCGCCTGCACCCCGGTGGCACTCTCGATATAGCTCACCACAGTCGAGGTGCCCAGCAAGGAACTCACAATGGCCGCGAGGGAGTCGGCTGTCAGCGCTCGCGACAGTCCAGGCACATGGCCGTTCTTGTCCATGAGTCCGGCTCGTTTCGTCACGCCGATGAGCGTGCCGATGTTGTCAAACAGATCCACGAGCAAGAGCGTGAGAATCACCGGGAAGGCCTTGAGCGGCTCCTTGAACAGAAACGTAAAGTCGAGTTTCAGAAAGGTCGGCTCAATCGAAGCGGGCAGAGAGAGGATACTCGTGGGCATCTGGGTGATGGTGCCGCCTTTGCCGTTGCTGACGAAGAAGCCAATGGCCGTGATGATCGCCATGGAGATGATGATCGCACCTGGAGTGCCCCGCGCCACCAGCACGCACGTGAGCAGCACGCCCACCCCAAACAGCGCCACGGAGGGGTTCGAGAGATCACCCAAGCTCACAAACGTTGCCGGATTCGCCACCACCAGCCCGCCGTTTTTCAGACCAATGAATCCTATAAAGAGTCCCACGCCCGCGCAGACTGCCGCTTTTAGAGAGTTGGGCAGGGCATTGACGATCCGCTCTCGAACGCCCGTGAGAGAAAGCAGCAGGAAGATGCAACCGTTGATAAATACCAGAGCCAGGGCACTCTGCCAGGGAATGCCCATACCCAGGCAGACGGTGTAGGCGAAGAAAGCGTTGATCCCCATACCCGGGGCGAGGGCCAGGGGAAAGTTGGCCAGAAAGGCCATGAGCAAACTGGCAATGGCCGCGCCCACGGCCGTGGCGGTGACCAACGCGGCTTGCGGCATCCCGGCATCCTTGAGGATCAAGGGGTTCACCACCAGAATGTAAGCCATGGCGGCGAACGTCGTGCATCCGGCTATGGCCTCGCGACTCACGGACGTACCGTGGCGGGTGAGTTTAAACTGGCGTTCGAGGTAGCCGGAGGCAGCTGGAGGTATATCGGGTGTCATGCAGAGGCAGTGGCGGAAATTGACTTCTTGGGTGCGGAAGCCAGGGCTTCAAAAATTCTTGGGGCAGAGAAGGGGAGGGCTCGGAAACGAAGGCCGGTCGCGTCAGCAAGGGCGCAGGCCAGGGCTGGGGCCACCGGATTGACGGGGCTCTCGCTCATGGGCTTGGCACCCAGAGGGCCTATGCGGTCATACGTTTTGGCAAAGTGGACTTCGGTTTCAGGAATATCTGCGAGCGCGGGGATGCGATAGTTGCGGAATGAGGCATGGGCGATCCTTCCGGAAGGATCAAGCGGCATGTCCTCGGTCAACGCCCATCCCAGACCTTGGGCAACGCCGCCCTCCACCTGCCCGCGACATTGCATGGGGTTCAACACCGTCCCGGCATCGGCGGCTTGCACGCTCTGGAGGATGCGGATCTCGCCCGTGATTTCATGAACTGCCAGCCGGATTCCGTGAACGTTGAAGGCCACCGAGCGGGGGGCTGCATAGGCACGGCGCACGGCGCCCAGTCGATGCCCGGCCGCCATGGCAAGTTCGCGGAGCTGGGTGAGAGATAGGGATGCAGCCTGGCCTTCGAGCGCCACTCCATCAGCATTGAGATGGCATTGCTCAACCGGCACCGCCAGTTGACGTGACGCGAATAGAAGCAATTGCTCCTTCAGCACCTTGGCCGACGCCAGGATGGCTCCGCCTCCCACCAGTGTGCCGGTGCTGGCGAAAGTCCCCGTGTCATAGGGCGTTTTGTCCGTGTCTGACGTCACCATGCGAATGCGCTCCACACCACAGCTCAGCACCGTCGCCGCAATCTGGCGCTGCGTCGTGAGGCTGCCGCTTCCAAATTCAGCAGAACCAATGGCCACCTCATAGGCGCCGTCCTCAAGCAAACTGATGCGTGCTTCGGACCGATGCTCCGTGGGAGGGCCGCAGTCGAGCATGCTTAGCGCGACTCCTTGACCGACCATCCAACCAGGCTCCGCAGGCACGGTCAGCCCTCGCCCCGACTCCAGTGCCTCGCAGACCAGATCAACACATTCTTCCAGACCATAGCTGCCGATTTCCAAATCCCCAGGATGTGGCCAGATGCTCATCAGCGAATCCCCGGGTCGGATCATGTTTCGCCGGCGCAATGCCATCGGGTCCATTCCCAGCTTCTGGGCCAGTTCATCCATGGCACACTCCACGGCAAAGCACGTCTGTGTCAGGCCGTATCCACGAAAGGCACCTGCAGGCACACTGTTCGTATACACCGCATAACCGTCTGCCTGCTTGTTGGGGCAGCGATACAGGGAAAACGATTCATTGAGCGAGTGGCCCAGCACTTCGCCGCCATGGTTGCCATACGCCCCGGTGTTGGAAACGACTCGCATCGCCATCGCCGTCAGGGTGCCATCCTGCTTTGCTCCCAGTTTGACCGTGACCTTGAAGGGATGACGCGTCGTGGCTCCAATGAACTCCTCCTCCCGTGTGAACTCCCAGCGTGCGGGTCGACCCGTCGCCAGTGTGACCAGAACGCAAAGATCCTCGGTCAGGACTTCTTGCTTGCCACCAAATCCTCCACCGACTCTCTCTGCGTAGACTCGAAGGTTCTCAGGATAGAGGTCAAACAAGTAAACCAGTTTCACCCCCGTGAGGAAAGGTGTCTGCGTGCTCGTCCGCACGTGCAGCCGGCCGTCGGGGCCGATGTAGCTGGTGCTCGCATGGGTCTCCAGTGCCGCATGCTGCTGACGCTGGGTGGAGTAAGTTTCCTCAAGGATGGCGTCCGCTTCCTCGAACCCACGGGCCACACTGCCATTTTCACCGTGAATCTCCCTCAGTACATTCCGTTCAGGATGCGAAATGCGGGAGGCCGCGTTCTTGCCCTGATGCAGAATGGGAGCTCCCGGCATCATGGCCTCTTCGGGATCAAACACGGCCGGAAGGAGCTCATAGTCCACCTCCACCAGGCCGCAGGCGATTTGCGCCGCTCCCTCAGTCTCCGCAGCCACCAGCACCACCCGCTGCCCTGCGTATCTCACCACCTTGTCCAGCATCAGGGTGTCATCCGGATCGACGTGGTAGTCGTCGTGGGTCGCGCTCGTGAACGGGCGCTGCGGCACATCCTCCCAGGTGTAGATGCTGTGCACTCCCGGAACCGCCAGCGCCTTGTCTTTGCGAATCGCCGTGATGCGGGCATGCGCGTGCGGGGATCTCACCACCTTCAGGTGCAGCATGCCTTCCAGAGTCTCGTCGGTGGTGAACCTCGCCTCTCCCGTCACAATTGCGGGTCCCAGCGGGCTGCCCAGACTCCTCCCTGCACTGGCCCCCAACTTGTCTGGCTCCAGGTGGCAAATGCCTTCCAACGAATCCCGCACAGCCCGGTAGCCCGTGCAGCGGCACAGGTTCCCCTTGAGAGACCTTGCAGGGCAGCGCAGCCCTGCTTCATCCAGACTCGCTGCCGTCATGA
>JBGGMQ010000710.1:0-14192 GCA_041287975.1 Verrucomicrobium sp.
GGCCAAACGCTGACCTTCTGGCTTGGTCCACCACCTTCCCTCACCCCCGCTGCTCCCGTCTGGTGGCTCGCCCCGGAGAGCGGCATGACCGCTTGGGAGTCCGCCGGGTGGCAGCTTCGCCTCGACGCCTCCCCGCTCGGATTCGGATCCATGGCGGCCCACGGCCATGGCGACGCCTTGCACCTTTCCATCTGGGACGGAGAGCAGGCTTTGGTCATCGACCCCGGCACTGGCGGCTATTACGGCATGAAAAAAGAGCGCGCGGCCCTTGCCGCCTGGGAGGCTCACAATGGCCCTCAACCCGTCAGCGGCTTCCAATCCCCCCGGCGCATGGGATCCTTCCTCTGGATGGATCACCACCAGTCGCCCCAGATCGAGAAAGCTTCTACAAACTCGATCGTCGCCAGATTCTCTCATGAAAACCGCGTCTGGCAGCGGCGAGTCACTGTCGCCTCAGAGCATCAAATTGAGGTTGAAGATCGCTGCGATACCGCTGTCGACCTCCGCGTGCGCTGGCATCTGGCCCCAGAGGTGCGGGTCGGTTCCCTGGGTTCTCAACGCTTCCGGCTCCAGCGGGGGCAGCGTTCCTGGCTCGTCCATTTCGAGAACGCCAGCACTTGTACGGTCTCAACCAGCCTTGCCTCCCGTCGCTATGGTGACTTCGAGCAGTGCCCGGTGATTGAGATCACCGGACATTTGACCGTAAAAAGTGTTTGGTCTCGCGGGTGATCTCGTGATGGTGGGCGCGATCTCGTTCTCGAATTCAGCATTATGCAGGTTAGTATTTTTGGACTCGGATATGTCGGCGCTGTCACCGCAGCCTGTCTTGCGGATAAAGGGCATGGCGTCATCGGAGCAGATGTTCAGGAAGCCAAGGTCAATGCTTTCAACGAGGGCGTGTCGCCCATCGTCGAGCCTGGCCTGGATGATCTCATGCGCCAGGCCCGCCAGGCGGGCCGTCTCCGCGCCACCACGGATGTCGCAGAGGCCGTTGAGGCCTCGGATGCGTCCATTGTCTGCGTCGGCACCCCGTCCCTGGAGTCAGGCCGCCTGAACCTCGACTTCGTGCGCAAGGTCTCCCAGCAGCTTGTGGAAGCCATTCGCGCCAAGGAGGGTTCCCACACCGTCATTTTCCGCAGCACCATGCTGCCCGGCAGCACCCGGTCCATGGTGCAGGACTTCTTCCAGCCTCTGCTGGAGGAGGGCCTCGTCACCATTTACTACTGCCCGGAGTTTCTCCGGGAGGGCACTGCGGTTCAGGATTTCCGTGAACCCTCCCTCTGTGTGGTGGGCACGATCAACGGCGAGACCCCGACCGGCACCGAGCCGCTGGAGCTCCTGGGGGAAAATGCCCAAATCCTCGCCTGGGAGGGCGCGGAGGCCATCAAATACGCCTGCAACTATTTCCACGCGCTCAAGGTGGGCTTTGCCAACGAGATCGGCCGCATCAGCAAGCATCTGGGCGTGGACGGGGCCCGCATCATGGACGTCGTCTGCCGGGATGAGAAGCTCAACATCTCCCGTTATTACATGAAGCCCGGCAATCCTTTCGGTGGCTCCTGCCTGCCCAAGGACGTCAGCGCCCTCAGTTCCTTCGCCCGCATGGAGGGGGTCAGCCTTCCCGTGCTGGACAGCGTGCTCAGCAGCAACCAGTCCCATCTCGACGCCCTGCTGAAGTTGATCACCAGCAAGGGTTCCCGGAAAGTGGGCATCCTCGGGCTGGCCTTCAAGTCCGACACCGATGACCTTCGCGGCAGCCCGATGGTCTCTGTGGCCGAGACCCTGCTCGGGCGCGGCTACCAGCTCAGCATCTTTGATCCCCAGTTGAACCTCTCCCGCCTCATGGGGGCGAACGAGGCCGAAATGCAGCGCCGCATGCCCCACCTCGCCCAGTTGCTCCGGCCCACGGCCGGAGAGGTTCTGGAGCAGAGCGATGTGGTCATCGCCTCCCAGAAGTGCGCCCAATTGGCCGAACTCGGCGCCGTTGCCCGGCCGGATCAGTGGGTCATTGATGTCAATGGCTGGCGGGATCTTCAGACACTCTCCTGGAGGTACGAAGGCAGCTGCTGGTAGCCAAGACGCGGCAGATTCATATCCGATGACGCACCAACGCATCCTCATCATTGTCGAGAACCTGCCGGTCCCTTTGGACCGACGGGTCTGGCAGGAGGCTTGCGCCCTTCGAGATGCCGGCCATGAAGTCACCGTCATCTGCCCCCAGATGCGCGGTTACACCACCCCCGAGGAGGTGCTGGATGGCATCCAGATCTACCGTCACTGGATCACCGAGGAGGCCAAGGGCATCAAAGGTTTCCTTGCCGAATACGGCAGTGCCCTCTGGGGTGAACTCAACTGCGCCATCAAAGCCTGGCGTCGCACCGGTTTTGACGTCATTCACCTTTGCAACCCTCCCGACCTGCTCTTTCTCGTGGCGTTGCCCTTCAAGCTCGTCTCAGGTGTGAAGGTCATTTTTGATGTCCATGACCTTTGGCCGGAGATGTTTGAGGCCAAGTTCGGTCGCCGCGGCCTGCTCTACTGGGCTGTCCGCGTGGCAGAGCGCTGCACCCTCGCCCTTGCAGATGTTGTCATGGCCACGAATCAAAGCGTGCTCGCTGCAGTGAAACAGCGCGGAAAAAAGGCCGGTGAAGACGTCTTTGTCGTGCGCACCGCGCCCAACAAGCTCAACACCTCCATCCCCGTAGACGAGACTCTGAAAAAGGGCCGAAAGCATCTCGTCGGCTACATCGGAGTCATGGGCAATGCCGATGGGGTCAACTACCTCGTGGATGCCGCCCGGCATATTGTGCACACGCGGAAGCGTGAGGACGTGCAGTTCCTCCTCATGGGCTCTGGCCCCGAGCACGCGGATTTGGTGAAACAACGGGACACCCTCGGCCTGCAGGCCTTTGTGGACATGCCCGGCCGCGTCTCCAACGAGTTCCTTTTCTCCGGACTGAAGACCATGGAGCTTGGTGTCGCTTGTGATCCCATCAATGATTACAACGACCACTGCACCATGAACAAGACACTGGAGTACATGGCCTTCGGCAAGGCACAGGTCATGTTCGGCACCCGCGAAGGGCGCTACTCTGCTGGCGATGCCGCCTGTTACGTCATGGAGAATTCTGCTGAAAAGCTCGGCGACGCGATTCTCGCCATGCTGGACGATCCTGCTGAGCGTGATCGCATGGGTCGTTTGGGATTGCAGCGGCTCACGCATGAGTTGAGCTGGGATCAATCCGTGACCCAGCTGCTTGCAGCTTACGAGAGGGCGGTTCACTCCTAGAGCCTCCATACATGGTATCCCGCTTTCTTGCCTTCATCGTCGTCGCCCTGTTCCTCCTGGGGCTGCTGGCGACCGGCGTGCTCGGCACGGAGACCCGGCTCCTCTTCTTCTGGCCCGGCTGTTTTCTCGTCGGCCTCAGTGGCTTGCTGGCAGCGTTGCGCTGGAGATGGCGGCTGCGTTTCATCCCGTCGGATCTCTGCCTCACTTCGGTGCTGGTCTTCACGGCTTACATGCTCGTGCGGCAGGTGACCTCCCCGGTGGAGGCCCATGCCAGGGAGGACCTTTTCATCCTGCTCGGGTGCTTCGTCACGTACACCTTGTCTGCCACCGTCATCAGTCATCCCGCATCGCGGCTTTGGGCGCTGGGTTGTTTGTTGCTGCTGACCTTGGGCAATCTCGCCGTGGGGTTCATCCACTTTTCGGGGAAGTGGTCCTTCCACGTGGTCCCTTCGTATATGCGCTCTTTCGGTGAGGAGAACCGGATCGGCGGCTTTTATAACAATCCCAACCACATGGCCGCATTCCTCGCCATGATGGCTCTGGTCCTGGCAGGCATGGCAGTCTTTGGACGCGGCGGTGCGGCGAAGAAACTCTGGCTCGGCTTCGTGTCACTTGCCGCAGGTATCGGTGTTGCCCTTGCCATCAGTCGTGGTGCATTGCTGGGACTTGCCTTTGGGGGCCTGGTGCTGGCCGTGGTCAGCATGCTCATCCTGTGGAAGACCTACCCCCACCTCGTATTCAAGCTGTTGATTGCCCTGTCCGTCCTCTCAGTCATGGGCGGGCTCGTGCTGTACGGAGTCTTCTCTGAGCAGTTGCAGCGCCGCTTTGGCATGACCCAGATCCAACAGGGGGATCCCCGCATTCAGATCTGGAAGGCGGCCCTCGCTCAGAATGCGGAACATCCCATCGTCGGCGCCGGTGCTCGCATGTTCTATGAGGGGTGCATCACCTATCGTCAGCCAGCCACACCCATCTGGCTCCAGGAGGCGGAGTTTGTGCACAATGAGTGGCTGCAACTGTTTGCAGACTACGGAGGGGTGGGGGTGCTCCTGCTCCTCTTCCTGCTCATCGTTCACTTTTACAATGCTGTGGGTTTCCTGAAATGGTTCGCGACGGAGAAGTTTGACCGTACGGCCACCCTTCTGAGCAATGGCTTGGGCCTCACTGTCGGAGCGTCCGCCGCCCTCATTGCCTGCATGGTTCACGCCTTCGTGGAGTTCCATCTTCACATCGCGGCTCCCGCTCTCACCGCCGCGTACTTGCTGGGCATTCTGGCCAATCCCGGCTTCAGCCCGGAAGGGCGCAAACCCGTTCGAGTTCCCGGCAGCCGTCCCATTCTGAAGCTCGCTTTGATGGCCGCTGGCATCTGGATGCTGTACGGCACCTGGATGTACGGTCGGGCTGACTACTATGCGGAAAAAGCCGACGTCCTCGCCGGTCGCGATGACCCGGAGAGTCTCATGGACCGGCTGGAGTGGTTGTCCAAGTCCATCTCCATTGATGATCACAACGCGAACACCTGGCACCTGCGCGGACTGCTGCGCCTCAATGCCGCCGCAGGCATGCCTGCAGATCAGGCCAAAGGCTTCCTCAAGCGCGCCGTCGTCGATCTTGAACGCGCTCACCAGCTCAATCCCTACAGCATGTTTCCCGCCTTGGCCTTGGCGGACGCGCAGGACGCACTCCAGCATCCTGACGAAGCTCGGCGTGCCATCGATGCCGCCCTGGTGGTGGCTCCCATTTACGAAATGCCCCGCCTTGCCCTCGCGCTCCACCTGCACCGTCTCCAGCGCTGGCAGGAGGCTGAGGAGGCATACCTTTGGGCCGGGCAGGCCCTGGCAGGCAAGCAGGGGGACACCCACCGCCTGTATTTGCGCATGCTTCGCGATGCCGAGCGTGCCCGCTGATATTCCCCATCAACTTCTCATCACCACGCTCCCAAGGCCGGCTTTCACCGGCCTTTTTCGTTTCCGTGATGGCCCGTGGTTGATTTGTCGGTGAATCTTTGTTCACTGCCCCTCTTTCATGAACAACACCCTCAGAATCCTCAGCGGCACCGCTCACCCTACGTTGTCCCTCGCCATTGCTGAGACTCTGGGGGTTCCCCTTGGTTCTGCAGTCGTTGAAACTTTCCCCGACGGCGAAACCTTTGTTCAGATCAATGAAAACATCCGCGGTCGCGATGTCTATATCGTCCAGCCCACCTGCCCGCCCGCGAACCAGAACCTGATGGAGCTGCTCATCATGGTGGACGCGGTGCGTCGCGCCAGTGCCCAGCGCATCACCGCCGTGCTGCCCTTCTTCGGCTACGCCCGTCAGGACCGCAAAGACCGCCCCCGGGTGCCCATCACCGCGAAGCTGGTTGCCAACCTCCTCGTCGCTGCAGGCGTGAACCGCGTCCTCACCATGGACCTCCACGCCGGTCAGATTCAGGGCTTCTTCGACATCCCTGTCGATCATCTCTACGCCTCTCCGGTCCTCATCAAGGCGATCCGCGAGCGCGGTTTGGAGGACATCGTCGTTGTTTCTCCTGACGTCGGCGGGTTGAAAATGTGCCATGCCTACGCCAAGGCCCTGGGCGCCCCCTTCGCCATTGTCGCAAAAAATCGCATCAGTGCCGATGAGGTGGAAGCCCTCAACGTCATCGGCGACGTGAAGGGTCGCAATGTTCTCCTCGTGGATGATCTGACAGAATCCGCCGGCACCCTCACTGCCGCCGCCCGCCTCCTCGCAGAAAAAGGTGCCAAAAACATCTACGCAGGCGTTTCCCACGCTGTCCTGAGCGAAAAAGGCCACGAGCGTTTGAAAAACTCGCCCATCATCGAGCTCTTCTCCACAGACTCAGTCCCACAGGCGCGTGGTGAAAAAGTCACCGTGCTCGGCGTCGCTGCCCTTCTCGGAGAGGCGATCAAGCGCATCCACTCAGACGAGTCCGTCACGTCACTGTTTGATATCAGAGGTTGACACCCTCCAGAATTCGGATAGCTTCCACGCCCTTTTCCCAAAACCGATATACCTCAGGAGACCTCGATCATGGCCAAAATTCTCGATTTGCAAGCCAAGGTGCGCACCGCCGAAGGCACCAGTGCCGTTAAGCGCCTTCGCAAGGCTGGCAGCATCCCCGCCGTCATTTACGGCAAGAAGCATTCAACCGCCAAAGTCGAGGTGCACGGCAAGACCTTCACGTCCATCATCGAGCACAGCGCTTCTGACAACATCCTCGTCAATCTGAAGATCGACGGCGAAGCCCAGGACTCCCTCGCTCTCGTCCAGGAAGTTCAGCACGACTACCTCCGCGGCGGCATTCTTCACATCGACTTCCACGCTGTGGCTGCTGATGAAGACATCCACGCCAGTGTTCCTGTCATCCTTTCCGGCATCGAAGTTGCCGAGAAAAAAGGCGGCAAGCTTGAGTTCGTGCTTCACAGCCTCGAAGTGCATTGCCTTCCCAAGGATCTTCCTGAGACCCTCGCTCTCGACGTCGCTTACCTCAATGTGGGTGAAGCCGTTCACATCCGCGAGCTCACGCTTCCTGAAGGCGTTTCCACCCACCTTGACGGTGATGTGGTTGTCGCGATCCTGAAAGAGCCCCTCGTTGTAGAGGAAGTTGCTGCTCCTGCCACTGACGCCAAGGCTCCTGCCAAAGGCAAAGCTCCAGCCGCCAAGGCTGCTGCTGCTCCTGCTGCCAAGCCAGCTGGCAAGAAGTAACCCTCTTCCGTTGACTGGATGTGTCCGGAGTGCTTGTGAGGCCCAAACTCATAGTCGGCCTCGGCAACCCCGGACGCGAGTACGCAGATACGCGCCACAACATTGGATTCATGGTCGTGGACGCGCTAGCCGGTCAACTTTCCGCCTCGTGGTCTCACGAGAAGCGGTGGGACTGCGCCCTCGCCAAGTTTGGCGGGGGTTGGCTCCTCAAGCCCTTCACCTATATGAATCTGAGTGGCGAGGCAGTTTCTGCCGTCTGCCGCTTCTACAAGATCCAGCCGGAGGAAGTCCTGTCTGTCTATGACGACGTGGACCTCGCTCTCGGCTCCTTGCGTTTCCGTCTGAATGGCCGCCCCGCCGGCCACAACGGTGTCCGCTCCCTCATCGACCATCTCGGCACCGAGGAGTTCCCCCGGTTGAAGGTCGGCATCGCAGGTGAGCAGGGACGTCCCGCAGGCGACCGCATGGTCGGCCACGTGCTCGGCAAGTTCACGGAGGACGAAATGCCTCAAGTCCAGTCAGCCGTAAAGCGCGGCGTGGACGCCATCCGCATGGCCCTCAGTTCCGGTCTGGAGCCCGCCATGAATCTTTTTAACCGTAAAGAGTCAACCACAAACAAACAAACTACGCCAAAACCATGAGCCGCAAATACGAAGCGATGATCGTCCTCGACATGAAGGGCAAAGAGGAAAATGTGGACACCCTTGTCAGCCAGCTTGGCCGTGATTTCGAGCAGGGTGGTGCCAAACTTGAGCAGGTCGACAACCTCGGAAAGAAAAAGTTCCCCTACGCTCCCCGCCACGTGGAGTCCGGCTACTACATCAATTTCCTTTTCGAAGCAGCTCCTGAGGCCATCAACGGCATCCAGGGCAAGCTCAAGCTCAACGACAACATCTATCAGCAGTACTTCCAGCGCCGCTAAGGTGCCGGGTCTTTGCTCGTTGGGGTGCTTCATCCCAAGCGAGAAGGATTCCTGCCTGGATCGAGCTAGATACTGAAGTCGTTTTCGTGGGGTTTGTCAGGCAGGGCTTCTGCCCGTAGCCTGCCTGCTCCCCCGCAGAATGTTGCTCCCGGACCGCACCGGTTCGGGAATTGCATGTCCAAATCTCTAATTTCCTGTTCGCCAAACTGGGCTCGCCCCGCTAACCTGACCGCGCTATGGCCTCCTACAATAAAGTGATGCTCATGGGGAACCTTACCCGGGACCCTGAAGTCCGGTACACCCCCAAAGGAAGTGCCGTGGCGGATTTGGCCATTGCCGTCAACCGCGTCTACACCGCGGAGAATGGAGAGAAGCGTGAAGAGGTGACCTATGTCGACGTTGTCCTCTGGGCACGCCTGGCCGAACTCGCCGGCCAGTACCTTCACAAAGGCCGCCCCGTCTTCATTGAAGGCCGCCTTCAGATGGACCAGTGGGAAGACAAGCAGACCGGCCAGAAGCGCAGCCGTCTCCGCGTCGTAGGCGAAGTCATGCAGTTCCTCGACAGCAAGCGCGAAGGTGGCATGGATGAAGCCGGCCCCAGTGGCGGCGGTGGTATGTCTCAAGGTGGTGGAAGCGGCGCCGGTGGCGGTGGCGGTGGCTACCAGCAGCGTCCTCCTGCCCAAGCCCGTGGTGGCAGTGGCGGCGGCGGCAACAGCGGCTACTCTTCCCGGCCCCCTCAGCAGGGTGGCAATCGCCAGGCTCCCCCCTCAGGCGATGAATACGGCGACGGCCCCATCACCGACGGCCTCGAAGACGACGACATCCCCTTCTGAAGCCCTCGCCCCGAAAAGGCGCCCAACTTCCCTTCATTTCAAAAGGACCGGTACCCCCGGTCCTTTTTCATTTCTATCCCTCCCTCCCAACGTCACACCGACGTATGTCGCCCCCGCAGCCCCAGTTTGCGATACAGCGTCGACACCGAGATTCCTAGCATCTGCGTAGTCTTTTCCCGGCTTCCCTGATTGTACTTCAGCGTCTCGTGCACAAAGACCTTCGACTGCTCGTCCACAAATTCTTCCAGAGTGACCCCGATCGGCATCGCCGACTCCGGCTTCGAATGCAGCGGTCTTGCAAAAACATCCTCGCCAGCCACGTCAGTGTTGTGAAGCACTCTCGCCGGCAGATCTTGAGCCTCGATCACCCCTTCCCTGCACACCGCGCAACCATGTTCAATCGCGTGGCGCAACTCCGCGAGGTTGCCCGGCCACCAGTACTTCAGCATGGCTTTTTGTGCAGCCACAGACAGTCTGGCAGGCTGCAAACGCATCCTTGCCGCTTGAGTTAGCAGAAACTGTCCTGCCAGATCGGCTAGATCCTCCAGCCGGTCCCTCAGTACGGGCAGATCCAGCGTCACCACAGAGATGCGGTAGTACAGCTCTTGCAGAAATGCCCCTCGTCTCACCAGGTCGGAGAGGTCTTTCGTGGTTGAGCACACCAGCCGGAAATCGAGCCCGGGCTCATCCGCCGTCTTGCCCAAGGCGGCATGCTCAGCATCAAAGACGGTGAGCAACCTGGCCTGAAGGTGCATCGGCAGTTCGTAGATCTCCGCCAGGTGCACCGTGCCCCCATTGGCCTTGGCAAACACGGATCGGGAGAGGTCGCTGTCACCTTCATCCCCGAAAATCATTTCCTGAAGCGCCTCAGGAGGGGTCGTTGAGCAGTGGATCACCCGGAAGGGGCCGTTCTTTCGGGGCCCATCGTCGTGCAGCATCCTGGCCAGATGTTGCTTTCCGGTTCCAAATGCCCCTTTGATCAGCACCTGGCAGTTGTAGTGCGTCACTCGCGCCATCATGCGATTGATTTCTCTCATCGCATCGCTCCCGCGCTGGGGTTCGCTTGCAAGGCTGCCCGGCGCGCTGGATTGCTCAGCGGGCTCCCACAGGGGTTTGAGAGGCGGGACTGAGTTGGATGCCTTCGCTTCTGGGGCGACTCGGGATTCGTAAAAGTGGCCGTACATGGTGGGGTGGAAAGGTGAAGTTTTTTGAGAAGGGCGGAGAGTGGGGCCTTAAGGCGCCTGGGTATTGGAAATAACTTAGAGGTGGATTCCCCTGCAATTCTGGGATCCCGCTTTGCCCCACAGGAAAAGTTGCCAGCGGTCTCCTCGATGAACTGGCCACTACCGGAGGCTGTGTTCAAATTTGAGTCGAAGAGCGGCAACTTTGATCGACGAACAACCTGCAAAAATGCGCTTTGTCGAAAATCTGCAAATATGCTCGATATTGGAACCACTCTTGCTCAGGCGTAAATTCCAAGATGTGGCAATTCTAGCGCTTCTGATTACCAGTTGCGGCGATAGACTTACATTTGCAATGGCTCAACTATGGTGCCTCCAACTTCACGTATTTGCCCAGTGGTGGCTGGGTGCTCCCGGTTCCAGGATGTCTCATCGGTGAAACGGTTGGAGAAGGGGTGACGCAATTCTGAAAATCACGGTGTAACCTTTGACCGTGGAGGGAGAGATAGTAATCAACGAGAGCATCCGCGCGGATCGGTTTGCACTCCCCCCCGACAAACTATGATCCTCGAAAAATCCAGTCTTTCTGCTGATCCCGACGCCGAAAAAGATGAGACTTCCTTCTGGCAGTCCATGGCGTATCTGGCGGCCACAGATCAGGCATCCATGGCTGCACCCAAGGCGCTTGCCCTGTTGGGGCGTCGCATCCATGCAGATCGTGCCTGGATTATCAGATACAACAAGGACAGAACCCATTTCTGGATTACCCACGAGTGGATCGCCTCCGGCATCGTCTCACACATGAGGAATGTTCAGGAGGTACCCATCGATATGCTCGATGGCGTGCTCGAACTTCTCGACAGCGGCAAGGTGCTTTGTATTCCGGACGTGAATACCATGAATATTGGCTCTGACCTCATGAAGGAGGAACTCCTACGGCAGAGCATCAAGTCCATCATCATGGCCCCGCTCTGCCTCAGGCGCAGATCTGTGGGCATGTGTGGTTTTGACAAGGTGCGCCACCACACTCACTGGACGGATGCTGACGCCGCCTTTCTGAAGCGGGCCGCCCGGTTTCTCGTGGACTTGTTGGGTGCAGATGTTGAGGATCCCACACCAGAGGAGGTTCCTCCGCTTCAGTCGCCTGCACGGCTCGTTACACTGCTTCAGAACCGTACATTGATGAATGTTGATGTCGATCAGATCCTCTACATCGAGACCTTTGGCGACTACACCTGGGTGAATCTGGTCAATGGCAGGCGCTACATGGAGCGCAGAAGTCTTCGCTCATGGGAGGCCCTTCTGCCTCCGGAGGAGTTCATCCGCATCCACCAGAGATACCTTGTGCGCGGTGATCATGTGCAGGGCCTTCGTCGGGACTCTGCCCAGGGCTGGCAACTCGGCCTCAAGGGGTGCAAAGACCTCCTCCCGGTGGGGAGAACTTACCGCCACCTCCTCAGGCAGCGCATGGCTTTCTAGACGTCATTTTGCCTGAAGCTCTCTGCTTGCGTCAGCCGGGTTCCTCTCCGCACCTTTCAAAGGCAGCGCCTCGGCGGCTCCTCATGTGGAGGATGCAGATATGAGCAGTAGACTTAGCAATCCACCAAAAATCGATAAACGACATAAATATATCAATTAGCGTGGTTAATGGAAATTCTGCGCCATTGATCGATTGATGGTGATGATTCTTATGCTCAACCGAAAACAGGCAATTATGGTCGACCATCGAACACTATTGTCAGTTGCCAGCACTTTCGAGGCTCGCTGTAAGCATGGCTAATTATGAGTTTCATTAATAACAAATACTGATTGTGGCACTTGTCTTTAAGCCTACGCTGCCAATCTCCCTGCTTGGAGAACTAAGGCAGGACAACCTGATACCTCCATTGAATTCCAGACCACTTCCGCCTGGCACATCCACTCAGGAGTCGACACTTTGGCGCCTCCTGGCACACTTCGCAGCGAATAATCCCACATCGACGGCGCTGCAGAAAGCCCTCGCTGCTTTGGGACGCAGGGCGGGAGTGGATCGCGTTTGGATCGCCCAGTACAATGACGGCCTTACTCACTTTTGGAATACTCATGAGTGGACCCGCCGTGGAGTTCCTTCCTTCCTCGGGGCTCTTCAGGGTGCCCCTGTCAGCATGATTGCCTGGGCCCATGAAAAGCTGTTGCGGCATGAGTCCATGGTCATTGATGATGTTGATCGCATGCCACGCGCTGGCAGAGCTCTCCAGGCAGAGCTGCGGCGTCAGAAGGTGATGTCCACCATCACCATGCCTTTGTTCCTGGAGGACAAGCTCATTGGCTTCTTCGGCTATGACAGCGTCCAGCGCCAGATCAACTGGACACACAGCGAGCAGGCTCTCCTGCAGCGTGCCAGTCGCTATCTTTCCGCCTTGGTCGCCAAGGAGCGTCGTGGCAGCCAGAAGGGACTTCTCCAGACCGTCACTGTTCCTGAGCAGATCATCTACGTGCGCCATGCCAGCGCCATGCTCGCCGTAGACACCGCTCACATCATTTTTGTCCGGGCGGAGGGGGACTACACGCATCTGCAACTTACTCACGGTCGCAGTTTCACCGTGCTCCGGAGCCTGCGCTCATGGGACACCTACCTTCCTCAGGGCGCCTTTATTCGGGTGCACAAGCAGTATCTCGTCCGTGCAGACCGCATCCTGGATTTTGGGAAAGGGGAGGGGAGGTCTCGACAAATTACTTTAAGGGGCTGGGATGCCACTCTTCCCGTCGGCAGGTCCAGTCATGCCAGTGTCAAGGACCTCATCGACAGCCGGTCGTAAGACAGCTGTGGATCATTAAATTAAGCGCCTCTACAGGCGCGTCGGCGTCGCAGGATGATCAGCACTCCAGTGACGGCCATCAAAAGCGCTCCTGAAGCGTCCGGCTCCATGGGGATGCCACTGCCTTCGGATATGTTGGAGAGGCTGCTGCCCAGCCCGCTGACTTTTCCCGTGAGGATGGCCGCCGGGTTGCCCAGGGGGGAGTAGGAATTCACGCACAAGTTTTTAGATGCCGCAGCAGGCCCGTGGGAGAAGGAGGCTTCGCTTGGCCGGGAAGGCTGCGCAGGTCCGTTGGTGCACGGGAGAGTTGCCTCATCCAGGCCTTCGATACCGCTGCTTTTCTTCACTTGCGCAAGATTCGGGATAAAGGTTTTCACAGTTTTTGACCAGGCCAGTTATGATTTTTCCTCGATCCGTGACAGCCATGCCGCCGCAGCGGGTCTGCTTGGAGGCAGGAGCCGGGAGGCACATCTAGCCCGGGCAGGGGCCAGCTGCCCATGCCCCTGCGATAGGTGCCGCCTTGCGCTCGACGAATGGGGCGCTCTGCTGCCGGATATCGATCAGTGCGCCATTTCGCTCGACTAACGACACCGGCTCCAGCGGCTTGCCTCGTCTGCGGCTTCAGTTTTGTACTCCTAGACCCAAGTTTTCACCTAAACCCATTTGAACGGGAAGCTGCATGCATCACCATTGTGTGCAGAAGAGAAAAAACCCATGAGATCGTCACTTGTCCTACTCAAAGGTGCCCGGGCGCTGCCAGACCATGAGACCCCGCGCCTCCGCTTCTTGGGCTCCAGAGCGCGTGGCTTGCTCGCGGGCCTCCTGTTCCTCAGCACCTGTGCGGAGTCACCCCTGACTGCCCAGGAAGCCCGCGACCTTCCCGTTTCCATGGTTGCCCCAGACTGGCGCTCTTTGGATGAGTTCGTTGAAAACACCCGCATTCAATATCGCGTCCCCGGAGTTTCGGTGGTCATTGTGAAAGACGATCAGGTGGTCCTGCTGAAGGGGTACGGGGTTCGGGAGATCCAGAAGGCCGCGCCTGTGGATGCGGATACCGTGTTTCGCCTCGCCAGCGTGTCGAAAGTGTTTACTGCCACCTCAGCCGCCACCCTGGTGGAAAAAGGGAAAATCAAATGGGACCAGCCCTTGGTGGAGCTGCTGCCGGATCTGCGCCTCATCAATGATCAAGCAGGTCGCCAGGCCAGCCTCCGGGATTGCCTGGCTCATCGCGTCGGCTTCAGCCCGGCTTCTGGCGCATTCCTTGAGGCCATGGGTTTCACTCGGAAGGAGTTTGTCAGCCGCCTCCAGCACTTCCAGATGCCTGGTGCTTTTCGTGAGCACGCCGCCTACTCCTCAGTCGGGTATTTCATCGCTGGGGAGGCGTTGTCTCAGATTTCAGGGCAGCCAGTGGAGGACTTCGTGACGCAGAGCGTGCTTTCCCCACTCGGCATGCATCGCACCACC
>JBGGMQ010000711.1:0-6720 GCA_041287975.1 Verrucomicrobium sp.
CAGGTTGTAGTCGAGGTGCTGGCCGTGTTTGTAGCCGAGCGCCTTGCCGCCCGCGAGGATCGTCGGCAGGTTGGCGTTACCGTGGCTGTGGCCGTACGCCATGCCGCTCCCCCACAGCACTTGCGTCGTCTCCAAGAGCGACCGGCCGTCCTCGTCGTGGTGGGCCTTGAGCTGATCGAGGAAGTAGCTGAGCTGCTCGATGAGGAAGGTGTCCGTCTGGGTAAGGCGGCGGAGCTGCTCCGGATCACCATTGTGGTGGGAGAGGCCGTGACGCGTCTGGGAGATGCCGATGTCCGGGATGGAGCCGCCATTGGACTCGCTGCAGATCATGCAGGTGATCACTCGAGTGGAATCCGTGCGAATGGCCATGACCATGAGGTCATAGAAGAGGCGGTGGTATTCCGTGACCACGCGCATGTCCAGCTTCCGACCCAGGTGGGCGGCTTCGTCAGCGCTCAGCTTGGGTTTGGGGATGTTGAGCCATTCATCGGCGCGCTTCGTCCGCTCCTCCACCTGACGTACGGCGGTGAGGTACTCATCCAGCTTGGTGCGATCCTCGCTGCCCAGCTTGTGGTTAACGCGCTTCGCATCATCGGCCACGAGATCCAGGATGCTGCCCCGGCGTGTGAGGCGACGACGGATGGTTTCCTTGCTGTCCTTCTCCACGCCGAAGAGCATGTTGAAAATGGCCTGTGAACTCCGCTCCGCCGGGAGCTGGATGCCATCCCGCGACCAAGCGAGGGAGTGGCCCTCGATCGCCATCTCCAGTGAGGCATAGCGCGTGGAGGCTCCCTGCACCTCTGCCATGAGCTGGTCTGCCGAGACGGAGTTGCGAAAGGCTCCGCCATCTCCGGGGACATCTGCGCCTGTCAGCCAGACCTTGTCACAGTTGTGATGCTTGCCCAGCACCATGGGGTGGTGCAGACCGCTGATGGGTGTGACATCCGCACGATGCCGCTCCAGCGCCGCCATCGTCTGAGTGAACTGGAACTCCTTGCCCGGCTTCTCAATCTGCCACGTCAGTGTGTTCACCCCGTTCGGGATGTACAGGAACACACTCCGCTTCGGCTTGGTGGGTGTGGGCAGGGATCCCATGCAATCCAGCAACGGCAGGGAGATGCATGCCCCAAGGCCGCGAAGCATCTGGCGACGGCTGATTTGCCATTTGTTCAAGTTGAGGTTGGGCATGGCTTTGAAATTAGGAATTGGGAATGCTGAATTAGGAATGGAGAGGCGGGGGAATGATAAATTCTAAATTTGAAATTCTAAATGAGCTGCTTTCGGGGAATCGGGAGATGGATTGAGTAAACGAAGGTGCTAGAAGAGTTCTCTAGGTTTGAAGTTTCGTTTTTGAAGTTTGAATTTTCCCCTTGGGTTAGCGTTTGGCGAAGAGGTCGGAGCAGATGAAGGCTTCGACGAGGTCTTTGAGGCGGTAGTCGGCGGCTTTGGAGGCTTCGGCGATGGCTTTGAGACCTTTGCGGTCATCGAAGGACATGCTGCGGCGCAGGCCGTAGGTGGCGAGCTTTTCGACAAAGGTGTGGTTGAAGGCATCCAGGTCCGCGAGGAGCAGGGCTTTGAATTCCTCGGGCGTCTGGTAGGTGCGGCCGTCGGGGAGCCTGCCACTGGAGTTCACCACAGGGTTATTTCCTGTGCCCTCGACGACCTCCTCTGTGCGCCAGCGACCGATCGCGTCATAGTTTTCAAACGCGAGGCCCAGGGGGTCGATCTTCGCGTGGCAGGAGGCGCAGTTGGCATCGTGAATGTGAGCCTCCAGCTTCATCCGCAGGGTGGCCTTGGGTGAGTCCACAGGATTGGGGGCGATGGGATCAACGTTTGCGGGCGGAGGCGGGGGAGTCTTGCCGAAGATGGCCTCAGAGAGCCAGACGCCGCGATGTACCGGGCGGTGGCGGGTGCCATCCGACGTGAGCGAAAGGATGGCAGCCTGGGTGAGAAGACCGCCGCGACGGCTCTCGGCGGGCAGGGACACTTTCTGGAACTCATCCCGGGCCAGCCCGTTGTTCGGCACACCATAGAACTCAGCAAGCCGGGCGTTCATCATGCTCCAGTCGGAGTTCAGGAATTCACGCAGTGTCAGCCCGCCTTGCATTACCTGGCGGAAGAAAGCCTTCGATTCGCCCACCATGCTCTTCTCCAGGTTGTCGTCATAGTCGGGGTAGAGTTTCTTATCCGGCGGGAAGCGGCCGACCTTGCGCAAGTGCAGCCACTGGGAGGCGAAGGAGTCCGTGAAGCGCACCGAGCGGGGATCCGCCAGCATGCGGGCCACCTGCTTGCGCAGTTCGGTCTTGTCACTCAGCTTGCCCTGCTCTGCGAGAGTGAGCAGTTCGTCATCGGGCATGGTGCTCCACAGCAGGTAGGAAAGGCGGGAGGCCATCTCCCAGTCGTTGAGCGTGTGGCGGTTCGTGTCCTCATCGCCCTCGGCGATGAAGATGAAGCTCTTTGAGCAGAGGATGGAAAGCATGCCTGCCTTCACTGCATCGTAGAACTTTTCCCCGGCGGCGATCTCCGCCTTCACAATGCTGACATACGCATCCAGCTCCTCTGCCGCGACGGGGCGACGGAAGGCGCGACGCGCCAGCTTGCCCAAGCCTTCGCGCACCTGGTCCATGTTGCCTTCTTCACGCGGCAGGTATTCCGCACGACGCTGCTCCTCCGCCTCGGTGATGATGGGCCCCTTCCATGACACAGAGTCCATGATGAGGAAGGAATAACGCGGGCGACCCTGCTCATCCGTGAGCTTCATCTGCCAGGGGATGCGGCCGTCCTTGATGCTGATAAAGGGCTTGTTCCCGTGACGGCCGGAGCGCGGATTGTTTGAAGGTCCTGGCACCTCGTTGAGGACATTGATGCTGGGCCGACCCTTGGGCAGGTGAGCGCGGAAGGTCACGGTGATGGGCTTGTCCTCAGGCGCGATGACGTCCTGCTCATGCAGCACGCGGTCCAGCTTCGACTCATAGACGAAGAGGTGCGGTGCACGGCCCTTCTCCGGCTTCAGCCCGCTGAGGGTGTAGCTTATTTCATAGATACCCGCCTCCGGGAGCGGCTCTGCAGGAGCGGAGTAGCGGAAGATGTCGCCAGGCCACATTTCAAAGCGCACCTTGTCCAGCAGGCCGAGTTGGCGCAGACGCTCGCGATGGGACTCTTCCACCTGCTTCTCTTCGAAAGCCCGCTTCGACACCTGGATAGGTACGGGCTTTTTCAGCGGGTAAGCCTCGGCCAGCACCACCTCCGCAGCGGCCATGTACTTCTCCACATTGGAAGGAGAGAGTGTCATCACCGAACCAATGCGCTCGAAGCCGTGCCACTCGGCGTCTTCCAGAAATCCACCGGGATCGGTGGCATCATAGTGCACGCCGATGAGGTCCTGCACGGTGTTCACATACTCATCGCGGGTGAGGCGGTTGTACGAGACCTTGCCCCGCGCAGCCATGCGAGCGGCTTCGCCCTCCTTCATGTGCGTGGCGATCAATTCCACGAACTTCCCGCTCTCTTCCGCGGTGGGCTGCACCTTCTGCTTCTTGGGCGGCATCTCCCCGGAGTTGATGCGCTCCATGATCTCCAGCCACTGTGGCGTGTCTTCGATGCCGATCTTCGGCGAGAGGTTGTCCACACGGAAGTCGCCCTTTTCCGTGTCTGCATCATGGCACTTGATGCAGTGGGTCTCCAGATAGGTGCGGAGGGTGGGCTCCAAGGTGGGGCCCGGAGCGGTGGCGGACCATGCCAGAGAGGGCATCCAGCAAGGGGCAGCCGCCAGCGTCACGAGGCTGGCGCTGAGGGGGAAAAGAGAACGGAGGCGGAAAGACATGCGCGTTGCGGTTCTGAAAATACCGGGGGAAGGCCCTCTTTTTTGCAGCGATTGCCCCAAGGGCACCCCCGAATACTCGGGGGGTGGCTTCGGTAAGTCGGTAAAACGGTAAACCCGTGCGTCAGTGGGCGACTGAAAAGGGTCAAGGGGTAAGGGAAGAGGGAGAATGGCGTGGTGAAAATCTGCGTGGCGTGTCGGTTAGGCGTTGAGAAGAGCGGCCTCTGTCCCACATTGGGCGGCCATGATCGTACCGCCTACCGGCACCATCACCTTTCTGTTTAGCGACATTGAAGGCAGCACGAAAAAGTGGGAGCAGCAGCCTGAGGCCATGCAGGCGGCGCTGGGGAAGCATGACCGGATGCTGCGCGAGATCTTTGCGGCGTGCTCCGGCTATGTCTTCAAGACTATCGGCGATGCCTTTTGTGTCGCGTTCGACACGGCGCAGTGCGCTCTGGCGGGTGCGCTGGAGAGTCAGCGGGCGTTGCGAGATGCGGACTGGGGACCTCTGGGCCCTCTGCGCGTGCGCATGGCCCTCCACACGGGGGCGGCAGAGCACCGGGATGGAGACTACTTTGGCCAGGCACTCAACCGCACTGCCCGCATCCTGGCAGCGGCTCATGGTGGGCAGGTGCTGGTCTCCCTGCTGACAGAGGAACTGCTGCGCGATCACATTCCACAAGGGGTGAGTCTGCGCCATCTGGGGGAGCACCGGCTGCGGGATCTGGCCCGGCCTGAGCACCTGTACCAGCTCGTTGCGTCAGACTTGCCCTCGGAGTTCGGCGGGCTGCGCTCTCTGGAGAGTGTGGCGAACAATCTCCCCATTCAGCTCAGCACCTTCATCGGTCGCGAGCGCGAGATGGCGGAAGTGAAGCGGGTGCTGGGCGGCACGCGGCTGCTCACGCTCACTGGCATGGGCGGCACGGGGAAGACGCGCCTTTCCCTGCAGGTGGCAGCGGATGTGCTGGACCACTATCCCGATGGGGTCTGGCTTGTGGAGTTCGCCACCATCGATGACGAGAGTCTGGTGCTGGAGACTGTCGCGGCGGCGTTGAATTTGCGTCAGGAGGCGGAGCGGCCTCTCACCAGCACGCTCACCCAGTATTTGCGCGACCGGCATCTGCTGCTGATCCTCGACAACTGTGAGCATGTGGTCGCCGCCTGTGCGCGCCTGGCGGAGGTGCTGCTCCGCGCCTGCCCCCGCCTCAGCATCCTGGCCAGCAGCCGCGAGGCGATGAGCATCGCGGGTGAGATCGCGTGGCCTGTGCCGCCTCTGTCTCTGCCCGAGGACTGGCGAGAGATCAGCGATGCCCCGAATGCTCTGGAGCGACTCGCCAGCTACGAGGCCGTGCGCCTCTTCGCCGAGCGGGCGCGGTTGGCACGTCCCGCGTTTCAGCTCTCCAAAGAAAGCGCGCCCCTCGTTGCGCAAATCTGCTGGCGGCTGGATGGCATTCCGCTCGCCATTGAGCTGGCCGCCTCCCGCATCCGCGTGCTCACGCTCCAGCAGATTGTGGACCGGCTGGACGACCGCTTCCACCTGCTCACCACGGGGAACCGGAATGCGGTGCCCCGTCAGCAGACTTTGCGCCTGCTCATTGACTGGAGCCATGATCTGCTCAGCGACGCTGAGCGCCGGCTTTTCCGCCGTCTGTCCGTCTTTGCCCGCGGGCGCACGCTGGAGGCGATCGAGGCCATCTGCTCGGGGGAGGGAGTGGAGGAAATGGACATCATCGACCTGCTGACCCAGCTCGTAGACAAATCCCTGGTCTATGTGGAGAAGCTGCCCAAGCACGGGGCACGTTATTTCATCCTGGAATCGATCTGGGACTATGCGAACGAGAAGCTGGCAGACGCCGGCGAGGTGGAGCGTTTCCGCATCCGGCACCTGGATTATTTCCTCAACTTCGCCAGGGAGGCCGCTCCAAAGATCCGCGGGCATGGGCAGCGGGAATGGCTGGAGTCGGTCGCGCAGGAGGAGTTCAACATCCGCTTTGCCCTGGAGGCGGCCCTGGAGCTGACGGGGCAGGTGCCCAAGGGGTTGCGGTTGGTTTCCTCGACCCAACGCTATGTGGAGGTGCGCGGTCTTTTCAAGGAGACGGGGGACTATTTTGCCCGGCTGCTGGCCCATCCTGAGGCTGCGCCGCGAGATGCAGTGCGGGCAGAGGCGCTCGCGGCGGCGGGTCGCCTGGCCTGGGTGGCGGATGACAGTCCTGCGTGCCAGCGCTACCAGGAGGAGGCGCTGGCGATCTTCCGGGAGTTGGGAGATGTCGCAGGCAGTGCAAGGGCTCTGGTGGATCTGGGCTTCCTGCTCTTTGACCAGACGGACCTGCCCGGAGCCCGCGTGTTGCTGGAGGAGGCCGCGACTCTGGCCGCACCGCTCGCTGATCGTCGGCTCACTGCCCATGTGCAGCATGTCCAGGCGGTGTTCGCCGCGGTAGAGGGGGACTTTGCCATGGCCTTCAAGCTGGATGCCGAAAATCTCGCCGTGTACCGGGAGGAGGGAGATGTCTGGCAGGCCATCATCATGGCTTGGGCCGTGGGAGTGAATGCCGCAGCGTTGGGTCAATTCAAGGTGGCGCATGAGCATTTGCGTGAATGCCTTCAGGTCGGGATCGAACTGGGGAACCGCTGGGGAGCATCGTATCCGCTGGAGGCCTTTGCTGTGCTTGCCGTGGCAGAGCGAAAGTATGATCGTGCGGCCCGGCTTCTGGGTGCGGCGGATGCCCAGCGCCTCCGGAGTGGACTCGTGCCGCAGCAGGCGGATCACCCTGCGCTGCGCGCCGTGCTGGCGGCTGCTCAGGATTTCAAGGGTCCTGCCATCGACGCGGCTCGCCAGGAGGGCAGCGCTCTCAGTCTGGATGCTGCCACGGCCTATGCTGTCAGTGATAATGGTGCTTAGG
>JBGGMQ010000712.1:0-12952 GCA_041287975.1 Verrucomicrobium sp.
AAGGAACAATCGGGAGGCAGAGGCTTTTTCGCTCCCACGGTGAAGCGCTGGGAATGCATTTTGACGACAACAAGCATCCAACGTCCTCAGAATCTCTTGGGGCGACCAGTTCATTGCCAAACAACCTACGGCGTCAACTCCGGGCTCAACAAGGAAAAACCGCCCCCCTTCTCCAAGCCCCTCAAAGAGGGCCGCTCTTTGCAGGAAAGATGGCCGAGCGGTTGAAACGGCTGAGCATGATCTCCGAAGTGCCAAATTTGGGTATCAGCCGCCGCCGTCCCGACGAGTAGGCGATATAAATCTCCTCTCCCGATGCCTGCATGAACGGCGTATTGAGGGCATTCCGATCCATGATTGAGAAAAGCCGTCGGTACTCAGCACATCCTGGAGTAATCTGCACCACATCGCATTTGTTTCGCGTGAGGGTCTGCGGACCTGTATTGACCGTGGGAGCGGTAAACAGTGCCACCGACCCGCCGCCTGCATTGTCAGCAAGTAGATTGGGTCGCCCAATTCCGTAGCCCCAGACAGTTTTTGGGGCATCAAAAGTGTACAGATCCTCCTTCGACGCCCTGCTCAGCATGTAGCCGTTCTCGACCACGTTGGACCGCAAGTGGAGGTACACGTGGCCAGCATCATGGGAAATCGCCGGTTCTGCGAGAATTTTGACCGGGGTAGCGAGTTTTTCTGGATCGGGTGCGCCGAGCAATTCCCAGGTCGCTCCATGATCCACGCTCCGCATCAGGACATTCGTCATCAGCAACGTTTTACCATCAGCGGAATTTTTAATCTGAATCGTGCTGTAGAGAACACCTCCTATGTCGAGGAAATCACAGGCCGGGTTGATGCCCCGGCCGTATTTTTGCCCGGCTCCGGGGCCAAACAGATGCTCCAGGTGTGCCTGAACCGAGACTGCACACAGGTCATGCGATTCTTCTGGCTTCCGGGCAATCACGCATTTCACCTGCTTCAATCCGGAGAGGGTGTCCGTTGCCAGGTCATAGTCTTTGTACAGCACCCGCTCATTCGACAGAGTGTCCCCCTCCGCTTTGCCTGTGAAGAAGCACCGTAACGTCTTGCCGTCGATGCTGTGGAGCAGGGGCGACGAGACGAACCTCCCTGTGAGCTTGATCCCTCCAGATTCATCCCCAGGGCCAGAGATGTCCACCCACCGCACCGTGCCAGCAGGATCTGAGAGCTTGAAGATGGCGAGTCTGGCCACCTGACCTGCGGCATTTTCTTGTGGCGTGCCATCGTTGGCCTGATAGACCACGTAGCCCTTGTCATCAATAATCCGCATGGAACTCTGGTGAGCATATCGCTCAGTCGCCATCCGACTGATGACTTGAGCGCCCTGTACAATCGCCCTCGCCACAGGATCCGGATTGTCCTCAGGCAGGGTCAAAACCTGAGAGGAGCTTTGCGCCAACAATCCTCCCCATAGCGTGATTGCCGCCAGAAAGGCACGTCGGTCTGGATGGCGGAAGTGGAAGAGGCTGCGGCTCATTCCCTTCGAAACGCATGATTGGCAAAATTGTATCAAGAGTGGCCACTCCAAATGAGCACATCGTTGCACATCCATAAATCCCAGCATTGTCCTCAATTTCAGAAACACTCGATTATCACATTTGCGATGGACAGTGGCTTGGCCTTTTTCGGTTACCCACACGCTGGCGGCCTCATAAGATTCGATTAAATGCGCGGTACTGAGGCGTACAGCCCTCATCTTCATCAGTCTGGATCATAAAAAAGCAGGTATTATTTCCGTCTCACTAACATTAGAACTTTCGCATTTTATGCTTGCATAAATGCAAGTGATTAACCAAGGTAAATCATCGTCAGTGGCCCCGCAGCCGCAAGGTAGGCGGACCTCAGGCGAAGCTGTTGGATGCAGCGCAGGGGCCCCCGACATTCCGCGGTCGGGGGTCCCCTTGCGAATCCGAAGTCAGTCGGCTCGGACAACGCCAAAAAAGGTTTGAGGCTTTTTGCAGCCGGATACCGCCAACCTCACAGCGACTCCCGATGGGCCATTGTTGTGTGAGATGTTGATCTAGCAATAAGGCAATCGACACCCGCCCCGGCAAGCCTCTTGCCAGGGCGGGTGTTTTCTTTTCGATTTGCCGCAATGCAACCGGGCCAGGTTCCTTGTTGACCTCAGCGTCGCCCTCCGCAAAACTCGCGTCTCATTTTCGCCCCAGCAACCGACTGCTTACTTCCTCATGAATCAGAATTCTGCCAAAAAGATCATCAACGATCCCCTCAAGTGTGCCGACGACCTTTTTGACGGGTTGGTCATGGCCTACGACGGCAAGGCACGCAAGGTAGGCACACGGTCGATCGTGATGAATGACCTCCGCCCCAACGCCCCCGCCCTGTTGATTGGTGGCGGTGCCGGACACGAACCGATCTACCACGGACTGGTTGGCAAGAACATGGCTGATGGCGCGGCGGTGGGAGACATCTTTGCCGCTCCACCACCCGATATCGTCCTTGAGGCCAGCCAGGCGGTGAACCGTGGCAAAGGGGTGCTCTATCTCTATGGCAACTACGCTGGCGACGTGATGAACTTCGACATCGGTGCCGAACTCGCTGCCGAGGAAGGGATCGAGGTCAGAACGGTCATCATTGCCGATGACGTGGCCTCAGCCCCTGTGGACCAGAAGCACAACCGCCGCGGTGTGGCTGGCCTGGTCCCTATCGTGAAGCTCGCGGGCGCTGCTGCTGCCACCGTTGACACCCTGGACGAGCTCGTCCGCATTGCTCAAAAGGCGAATGACCATACCCGCTCCGTGGGTGTGTCCACCAAGCCGGGTTCCATCCCTGCAACAGGTCAGCCCACATTCGAACTCGCCGACGACGTTATCGGGTTGGGCATGGGCATCCACGGGGAAAAAGGCGTGGGACTCATTCCCATGTGCACGGCTGCAGAGCTCGCGCCGAAGATGCTCGACATCATTTTCGGAGACGACCTTGCCCTCAATGAAGGCGACGAAGTGGTCTTCTTCGTCAACAGCCTGGGTTCCACCCATATGATGGAACTCTTGATCCTCCTCAAGGAAGCCAAGCCCATCCTTGAGGCACGTGGACTCAAGGTCCACCAAACCATTGTCGACAGCATCGTCACCTGCCAGGAAAGGGCTGGCGTCTCCTTCAGCATCACCAAGCTGGATGCTGAGCTGAAGAAGCTATGGGACATGCCGTGTGAGTCCGTGGGCTACACGAAGCTCTAAGACGCCCCTAGCCGGATGAAACCCCGCCCCTGCCATCAAAGCGGGAGGCGGGTTTTGTGGTCGTATCGAAAGGAGTGAGGAAGGATGAGCATCCCTCTTTGTGACCTCGTCGACCGCAATCATCTGGTGTATCACCCCTGAAATTGAACGCGATGGGAGCCTCCTTGACTCAATGTCGGTGACGCATGCGAATGCAAAAAGAGGCGCAACCTTTGACAATTAAGCACTTCCCAACCGCACTCATGTGTGTCATTGTTTCAGCATCCTAAAACTTTCACGCCTGTGACTGCCACCCTCAGCGTTGAGACACCCATCCCGGTTGAGGCGTTTCAAGCCTCGTTCATCGCGGCACTTCGCCACATGGTGAGCTCCCGGGTTTTGGAAGAGAAACTTGCCAGCCTCTATCGAGCTGGCGGCCGTATTGTAGGAGGAGTTTACTTGGGAAAAGGCCAGGAAGCCTACAGCGCCGCACTCGGAATCCAGCTGGTAAAGGGCCGCGACATCTACTCGGGCCTCATCCGAGATCAGGCAGGCAAAATGGCCTTTGGAGAGCCCATCCTTGACGCTACGCGCACCTACTTGGGCTCTGCTTTGGGGCCCATGCGAGGCCGGGACGGCAACATTCACCGCGGTCGCCCCAAAGAAGGCATGCCTGCCATGATTTCCCACCTTGGGTCCATGGTGAGCGTGGTGTCAGGAATGCTCATTGGACGTCGGCAACAAGGTCGCTTGGGAGACTCTGTGGGAGCCACCTGTATTGGCGATGGCGGCACTTCAACGGGTGCCTTCCACGAAGGGCTGAACATGGCTGCCGTGGAGCGCCTTCCCCTCATCGTCGCTGTGGCCAACAACCAGTATGCTTATTCCACCCCGAATGACCGCCAGTTCGCCTGTGAGAACCTGGTCGACCGGGCAAAGGGTTACGGAGTGGAAGGCTACGAAGTCGACGGCAAAGATCTCCTCGCCTGCCTGCAAGTCTTTCAGCATGCGGTAGCCCGTGCCCGCGCCGGCCACGGCCCCCAGATGATTGTGGGAGCTCTGCTCCGATTGGGTGGGCATGGCGAGCATGATGATGCATCTTACATCCCAGACACGGTGAAGCACTCCGAGCACGGTCGCGACTGCCTCCAACTCGCTGAGCAGGACGGACTGGCGCGCGGATGGATCACCCAGAATGAACTGGACACCCTGAGGGAGCAGTCTCAAAAAGAAGTGGACAGAGCTCTGGCGCAAACAAGCCGGGAGCCGACCCCTGATCCTTACAAAGAATCGTGGCGCGCTCTCTCAACCTCGGCTTTGGTGGAAGAAGAGCAATGAGTCTGACCTACCTCGAAGCCATCCGTGAAGCCCAATACGAAGCCCTGCGCCGTGACCCGCGTGTGTTCATTTATGGTCAGGACATTGGGGAGTTCGGTGGAGCATTTAAAGCCACCAAAAGACTGAGCGTTGAGTTCCCCGGGCGAGTCCTCGATGCCCCCATCAGTGAGGATGCCATGGTCGGCATGGCGATCGGTGCCGCCGTGGAGGGCAGCCGCCCCATCGTGGAGATGCAGTTCGCTGATTTCAGCAGTGTCGGGTTCAACCAGATTGTGAATCAGGCTGCCACCCTCTACTGGCGCACCAATACCTCCTGCCCCATCGTCATCCGTTTGCCGAGTGGCGGCACTCCTGGCAGTGGACCTTTCCACAGTCAGAGCATGGAGAGCATTTATGCGCATTATCCTGGACTCGTCATCCTGACGCCAGCGACCGTGGAGGACGCCTATCACCTGCTGCTCGACGCCGTGAACCTGGACGACCCGGTGATCTTCTGCGAACACAAATTCCTGTACTACCACCTCAAAGCCGACAGCCTTCCAGCTTCCACGCTGCCCATCGGCAAGGCACGAATCGCCCGGCCCGGACGGCATGCAACCGTGGTCGCCTACTCCGCGATGGTGCATGAGAGCATTCGCGCTGCGGAAGAGTTGCAGCAGGATGGCTACCAGATCGAGGTGGTGGACATGCGCAGCGTGAAACCCATCGACACCGGCACGATTTTGGCCTCCGTGGCAAGAACAGGCCGCCTCCTTTGTGTGGGAGAGTCCTTCCCTTGGGGCGGAGTGACTGCCGAAGTTATTGCACGAGTGGTGAGCGATGGCTTCCACCTTCTGGACGCACCGCCGCAGCGGCTGAATTCCAAGGACACCCCCATCCCCTATCACCCGAACCTCTGGCGCGCCCATCGCCCGACCGCCGCCAGCATCGTGGCCGAGCTTCGGAAATTGCTCAAGTTCTAGCGTTTAACAGGTCTAAACACGGTTTTTCTTTTCAGCTTCTGCCCATGCCTTCCATTCCCATCCTCATGCCCCAGCTAGGGGAATCCATTGCCGAGGCTACGATCGTGCGGATTCTTATCGAGGCTGGCACCACGGTCGAGGCAGGTCAGGAGATCTTTGAGGTAGAGACCAACAAAGCGGTGATGACTGTCACCGCTCCCTGCGCTGGCCATGTCGCCAGCGTGACCGCTTCCGTGAACACCAGCTACGCGGTGGGCTCGACCCTCGGCTCGCTCGAAGTGAGCGCTGACGATGCCAAGGACATGGGGGTGGATGTGAGCAAGCAGCCCTCCAAGTCCGAGCCGGCGAGAAGCAGCAACGGCAATCACAGTGATGATGGCGACAGCGAGCCGGCGAATCTGCACTTCAAGATCAGCGACTCCGACACCATTCATGAGAAGCAGCCCACGGTAGAGCCCGTGGTAGGCGGACTTCCCGTGCCTGCGGGTGCCACCGGAGCGCACTACATCTCTCCCCGCATGCGGGCGAGAATGAATGAACTCGGTCTGAATGCCTCAGACCTCTCCGCGGTAGCCGGCACGGGTGCTGGCGGACGCGTCACCGTTGAAGACTTTGAGCAGTTCCTGCGCAATTTGGATGCTCACCGCATGACGAATGCCTCGCCGATGCGCATTGCTGTGGCGGATTCCATGCGTCGCAGTTGGAGCCGCCCGCTGGCGACGGTGGGCTCTCCTGTAGTGCTCGATGCACTGCTCGCTCACCGCAAGAAAGCCAACCCCAAGCCGGGCCCGGCACTCTATATCATCCGGGCGCTCGCCCTGGCATTGAGCGAGGATACAGCGGTGGCAGGAAGACTGGTGGGCAATCGCATCGTGCACCCCCAAGCCATCGATATCGGCTTTGCTGTGGAAGTAGCTGACGGCGTACTCGTACCCACCCTCCGCGAGGTGGAGAAAAAACCCCTCGCCACATTGGTAGATGCTTACAACAAGCTCGTGGAACAGGCGCGCACGCGTCGCCTTCCTCACGATGCCAGCCGTCCTGGTATCGCCACCGTAACCAATTTCGGCACCTTCGGCATTGTGTGGGCCACCCCCATTCCACTGCCCGAGCAGAACCTCGTGCTAGGCTTGGGAGCAGGCCGCAAAGCTCCTGTCTGGAGCGATGAAGTGCAGACTTTCATCCCAGTCACCGAAGCGGAACTGACATTGAGCTTCGATCACCGGATTCTTGACGGTGGTGGCGCAGGTCGCCTGCTGGCACGTGTGGCCCAACTCCTTCAGGCACCTGAGAAACTCTAAGCGCCCTGTACCTGATCCATGAAGCTCGCCGTTCTAGATGCTTACACCGCCAATCCAGGCGACCTCTCCTGGGCGGGCCTGGAAGGCTGTGCCGAGTGTACGTTTTACGATCGCACGCCAGCCGCCCAAGTGGTGGAGCGAGCAATCGACTGTGAGATCGTCCTCACGAACAAGACGGTGATCAACGGTGACGCCATCCGGGCACTGCCCAAGCTCAAGTACATCGGCGTTCTGGCCACTGGTTACAATGTCGTGGATGTCGCCGCGGCTAAAGAGTGCGGCATCGTCGTCTGCAATGTTCCCGGCTACAGCACCCCTTCTGTAGCGCAGACCGTTTTTGCCCTGCTGCTGGAGCTCACTCATCGCGTAGGCCATCATGCACAAACGGTTCGCGATGGACGCTGGGTCAGCAGCCCGGACTTCTGCTATTGGGATGGCCCACTGATTGAGCTCAGTGGTCGGACTTTGGGAATCCTGGGTTACGGAGGTATTGGTGAAGCAGTCGCCAAGATCGCTCTGGCGATGGACATGGAAGTCATTGCCAATCGGCGAACCTGGGCAGTGGAACCCGTTCAAGGCGTTGAGAAGGTGACTCTTGAGGAGTGTTTCACTAATTCAGATGTATTAACATTACACTTCCCTTTAACAGACAACACCTTAGGCATCATCAACCGCGCCAATATCGAGAAGATGAAGCCAGGGGCGTTCTTGATCAATACTGCGCGGGGCCCCTTGATCAATGAGGCTGATCTGGCAGAGGCCTTGAACAGCGGTCGCATCGCTGGTGCCGGATTGGACGTGCTTTCCAGCGAACCTCCAAAAGCGGACAACCCGTTGCCGGGTGCCAGGAACTGCTTTATCACCCCGCATATCGCTTGGGCGAGCCAGGAAGCACGCGCTCGTCTAATTGATGTCGCGACGAGCAACGTGCGGGCCTTTTTTGCGGACTCCCCTCAAAACCGGGTGGCCTAGAGTCGCGCGGCGAAATTCTTGCAATTGGCTGTCAGAAAAGGGCCCGCATGGTCGGTATCCTTTCTTCCGCGTTTTACGCCTCTGACAACCATGAAACTGCTTCCTGCCGCTTCCCTTTCTCTCCTTCTGGCCAGCACGCTCTCCGCAGCGGATTGGGTACCCCTCTTCGATGGTAAGACACTGGAAGGCTTCACCCAGAAGGGCGGCAAGGCGACCTACAAGGTGGAAGAGGAAGCCGTCGTGGGCACCACTGCACCCAACACGCCCAACTCCTTCCTGTGCACGAACAAGGACTATGGTGACTTCGTGCTGGAACTGGAGTTCAAAGTCGATCCCCGGATGAACAGCGGGGTGCAGTTCAGAAGTGAATCCAAGCCTGACTACAAGAACGGGCAGGTGCACGGTTACCAGTTCGAGATTGATCCAGCAGACCGCGCTTGGAGCGGCGGGATCTACGATGAAGGCCGACGAGGCTGGTTGGCATCCCTTGAGACAAATGATGCGGCAAGGTACGCCTTCAAGCAGAACGACTGGAACAAGCTGCGGGTAGAGGCGGTGGGTGAGCGTATCCGCACCTTCCTCAATGACATTCCAGCGGCCGATTTGAAGGATGGCATGACCCCGAAGGGGTTTATCGCCCTCCAAGTGCATGGAGTGGGCAAGAACGAGTCCGAAATGCAGGTTCGGTGGCGGAAGATCCGGCTGATGGAGAACCCTACCCCCACCGATCTCACCCCCGAAAAGGTACCAACGAAGGCCCCTGCAAACTTGGTGGCAGAAGGCGCTGAAGTGAAGCTTCTCCAGGGCGGGTTCAAGTTCACCGAAGGGCCCGCACTTGCCCCGGATGGCCGCATCTTCTTTACAGACATCCCCAACAACCGCATCCACATTTATGATCCCGCATCAGGGCAAGTCACGATCCACAGGGAGAACACGGGTGGGGCCAATGGGCTGATGTTCACTCCGACCGGAGCACTGCTGGCCTGTGAGATGAAAGCACGCAAAGTGACACGTGAGGCCAATGGTGAACTCAAGACGGTGGTGGACAAGTGCGATGGCAAAAAGCTGAACCAGTCCAACGACATGGATCTGGACGGCAAAGGCGGGTACTACTTCACGGACCCCAACTACGGCCAGAAGGACGACATCCAGATGGACAAGCGTTGCGTCTACTACGTGGACCGTGGCGGCAAGGTGAGCCGGGTGGTGGACGATTGCGTGCTGCCCAATGGCATCGTGCTCTCTCTGGACAAAAAGACGCTCTACGTCGGAGACAATGGCATGAACAAGATCCGGGCATACGATGTGCAGGCCGATGGCAAAGTGGCGAATGGACGCGACTTCGCAAAGATGGCTGCCGACAAGGCCACGGGAGGAGACGGCATGACCATTGACCAGTTCGGCAATATTTACATGACAGCCCAGGAGTTCGTCTGGGTGTTTGATGCCTCTGGCAAAGTAGTGACCAAGATCAAGGTCCCAGAAGATCCCGCCAATTGCACCTTTGGCCGCAACAACATGCTCTACATCACCGCGAAGACTGGCTTCTACGGAGTGAAAATGAATGTCGGTGGCCGTCGTTAACGGGTCTGCCGATTTGACACTCCAGCCCCATTTTCAGTTCCCTCGTCTATGAAACTCGCATCCACCCTCTTCCTCGCCCCCCTGCTGCTCTCGCTTTCGACAGCGGCTGCATTTGCCGCTGAATACGGCTTCAAAGAAACTGCCGGCCAGCACTTGGATGTGTTGCGCGACGGCAAGGTCATCGCCCGCTACATGCTGGCCTATGACACTTCCACCAAGGAAAAGATTCACGACACGTACAAGCCCTACCTTCACGTCTTTGATGCGGACGGCAGCAGCCCGATCACCAAGGGACCCGGAGGAGACTTCACCCACCATCGCGGCATTTTTGAAGGGTGGAACAAGCTCCTGGTGGGCGGCAAGACCTATGACCGCTGGCACATGAAAGGCGGAGCCCAGGTACACGCAAAGTTCCTGGAGCAGAAGGCCGATGCAGAAGGAGCCACCTTCACCTCCCTGGTGAAGTGGCAGGGTGAAGGTGAAGCTGTAGAACCTGTACTGGAAGATGAGCGCACATTCCGCTTCCTGCCTGCTTCAAGCCCCTACTACTCGATCATCGACGTAACGACGAAGCTCAAGGCCATCGGGGGCGACACGACCTTTGACGGGGACCCTGAGCATGCCGGCCTCCAGTTCCGTCCGGCCCAGGAAGTGGACCGCACGAAGACGACGTATCTCTACCCAAAAGCCAAGGCAGACGCCCACAAGGATCTCGACTACCCTTGGTTCGCAGAAACCTACACGCTCAATGGCAAGACCTACAGCGTGGTTTATTTGAACCATGCTTCGAACCCCACTGGCACGCGCATCTCTGCCTACCGTGACTACGGTCGCTTTGGAGCATTCTTCAAGACCAGCATCAAGAAAGACGAAGTGCTCACGCTCAAGGTCCGCTTCCTCATTGCAGAGGGTGTCCTGCCATCAGCAGAGTTGATTCAGAAGTCCTGGAACGAGTACTCCGGCAAGTCGGATGCCACCCCTGAAGTGACCCCAAAAGCCGCTGAAGGATCCAAGGCTCCGGCCAGGCCCAAGGCCCTTGAGCAGAAAAAAGAAGATCCGGCGAAAGCAAAGTCGAACTAAGGAGGCATTAAGGTTGTCTCAGCCCTGACTCCGTTCCACTACTGAGTCCCCGCCAGCTTTCCCATTCCCATTTTCATGATTACTCCAGGCTAGAGATTGCAATACAGACTGCTCCCCGCGATGCCGTGTGCTTCGGGGGAGCGGCTTGATGTTCGTCAGACGCCAGTCATCTCATCAATTGAGAGGCTGCTGAACTGGCGAACCTGTTATTGCCTTTTCCTCTACCTGACTCATGATTTGCCCCCTGTCTGGCCGTTACACGGCTCTAGGTTTCTCCCTAGCTTTTTCTTTCCTCATTCTTCATCCTGCCTCCCGTGTGGAGGCCGCGCCCCTCGGCAAAAAGCCAACTCTGCCACTGCGGGTCAACTGCGGAGGCGGCACCATCAAGGACCCGGAAACAGGGGCTCTATGGCTCTCTGACAAGGATTACGTTGTCCGGGGCAAGAAGTACCGTTTCCCTCAAGATCTCAAGATTTCGCCGAATGCAGGCAATCCTCCGAAGTCGGTGTACAGCACCGTACGCAGGGCCAGCGTGGTTTACCGGTTCAAAAAGCTGCCGGATGGCATCTACAAAGTGCGCCTCTACTTTGTGGACGGAAAACAGCTGGCTCTCCGCAGCATGGACTTCTGGATCGAAGGGGCGCATCTCGTCCAAAATTTGAACATCCGTGAAGCCGCTGGCGGGGTGAATCGCGGATACGTGTACGAGGCAGTGGTCGAGGTAAAGGATGGCAACGGCCTGGATATTCGGGGCACCCGTGGGCATGGCGATGACGTCTTCATCAGCGCCATTGAAATCCAAAATGCACCAGCGGGCACAGCCTTGACCCGGCCGGTCGAGGCATCCCCTGCCCCACCGCCCGACCTCGCCCAACAGCTCCGCGACTTTGCAGACGGCCCCGTCAAGGTCGTGTGGGCTCGAACCGATGAAGAGGAGGACTTCTACCTCAAGGGCAATCACGGCACCCTCATGGGTTTCGACAGTGAGGACGGCAGAGGCGAGCGCGTCATCCTCGAAGAACTGCGGAGCTATGCTACGCCCATGATCACTCCTGACGGGAGGCAGATCATCTTCACCGACCAGGTCAAGCACAAGTGCTACGTGGTGAACTTCGACGGCACGGGTCTGCGTGAAGTTGTGGAGGGCTATGCCTCCGATGTCTGGACCGATCCCAAAACGGGGGTCACATGGGTATATGTACGAACCGGCTGGCGCGATACAAAAGCGCCCGTCAGACGCTACCGGCTGGATGATCCAGAAGTAAGCGAACTGGTCTGGAAGCAATCCGGCACCGGGCAACCACAGACGGCTTGGTTCCACGTGTCTGGCGATGGAAAACTCGCGGCAGACGCCTTCCCCTGGCCCCAATGTGGGCTGGCGGATCTGGGAGGCACAGGATTCCAGGTGATGGGCAAGGGCTGCTGGCCAGCCGTGGCTCCCGACAGCAGTCACCGCTACTTTTATTTCATCGGCCAGCACACCGCCGTGCAGTTCTATGACACTCCCCAGTCCCCTGCCCGCACCGTCAATCTGGCTACCGTGCCTGGATGGACCGGACGGAAGGTATACCATCCCCGCTGGAGCAATGATGTGCGTTTCATCACTCTGACAGCACCGCAATGGATGCCAGAGACGGAGCTGTACATTGGACGCTTCAACCCTGAATACACTCAAATCGAAAGCTGGTTCCGAGTCACGTACAACCAGACGGCGGACTTCTACGGTGATGCCTGGTTCGCTTCTGCAGCCAAGCACAATCAAGCCACGGGCTCCGTTGATCCAGCGCTAGCATCGCTGCCAGCGCCAATAGCGACCCCGTCCTCCGCCGGTCTGGTCTTCGTATGGGAGAATGAACGCTCTCGCAACGCCATCGCCGATGACACGGGAGCCGTCATCCGCACCTGGACGGCAAAGTATGAAGGGCAAACACGACCGAATCCATGGAATGGCGCACGGATTCGCAATGGCTCCCTGACGCCAGATGAGGATGCAGGTCGGGTCATCGGACAAAAATGGCACAAGTCAGAGGCTGCTACGTTCATGCTGGACATGACGACGGATCGAAAAAGTGAGGCCGGCGAAGCCAGTGTGGCTGGCATGTATGATGCAGACGGCAGCCCCTTGATGGTGATACAACAAAAAGGAGCCCAGCTTGAGGCGCAGGTGAGGACCAAAGATGGGGCCACAGCCAAAGTGCCCTTGGGCGAAGTGCAAAACGGGGTGCCGACTCAGGTGGCGATCTCCATCCGGTCAGGCACCATCGCGACCTATCGCGACGGCAAGGCTCTGACAAGACAACCCCTCAACCTCCACCTTGGTTCGTGGAAACCCTCCTCCCTGATTTTTGGGAACGACGAACACCGCCGGAGCCCCTGGGAAGGTGATTTGGAGAATCTACGCGTCTATGACAGGGCTCTTGAAGACCGGGAAATCGCAGCCCTGCATGAGAGGTCCTCCTCAACCTGGGGAACGCGCACCCCTGCATCCAAGGTCACAGTGGAAGCT